>CAYTRA010000154.1:0-6403 GCA_964439675.1 uncultured Dehalococcoidaceae bacterium | reverse complement strand
TCTGCGCTCGCGTTCACCGGATCCTGCAGCGTCACAATGATCCGGTCGCCGTCCTCATCAGCGCTGTACCAGACCGGGATGCGGTGCCCCCACCACAGCTGCCGCGAGATGCACCAGTCGCGGATGTTCTCCATCCAGTGCAGGTAGACGCGCTCGAAGCGCTCCGGCACAAACTTGATCTGCCCGCTCGTCACCGCCTCGATCGAGGGCTTCGCGAGCGTCTTCGCGTCCACCCACCACTGCATCGAGATAAGCGGCTCCACGATCGTCCCCGACCGCTGGCAGTGTCCGACCGAGTGCGTGTACGGCTCGATCTTCTCGATGCGCCCCGCAGCCTCGAGGTCCTCGACGACCTGCTTGCGGGCCTCGAAGCGTGGCATGCCGGTGTACTGCTGCGACGCGTCGTTCAGGCGGCCGTCCGGGTCGATGATGGAGATGATCTCCAGCCCGTGGCGCTCGCCGATCTCGAAGTCGACGGGGTCGTGGCCAGGGGTGACCTTCAGCGCACCCGAGCCGCCCTCCATGCTCACGGCGGCGTCCGCGATGATCGGGACCAGGCGGCCGTTCGTGGGGACCGTCGCCTGCAGGCCAATGAGGTGGCGGTAGCGGTCGTCCTCCGGGTTCACAGCGACGGCGGTGTCCGCAGGGATCGTCTCCGGTCGCGTGGTGGCGATGACGATGTCTTCGCCGGTCGGTGCGCCCTCGGCGTCCACGACCGCGTAGCGCACGTACCAGAACGAGCCGGGCTCGTCGTCGTAGTCCACCTCGATGTCGGAGATGGCCGAGCCACAGTCCACGCACCAGTTGATGAGACGCTCGGCGCGGTAGATGAGGCCGTCGTCATAGAGGCGCTTGAACGTCGTGCGGACGGACTTCTCGCGGTGCTCGTCCATCGTGAATGCCTCACGCGACCAGTCCGCCGAGGCCCCCAGGCGCTGGTGCTGGATTGAGATGCGGCTGCGGCTGCGGTCCACGAAGTCCCAGGTGCGCCGCAAGAACTCCTCGCGGCCGATGTCGTGCCGCGAGATGCCCTCCCGCCGCAGGTCGCGCTCGATGATGGCGTTCACCGCGATCGCGGCGTGGTCCACGCCGGGCAGCCAGAGCGTGTCGTCGCCGAGCATGCGGTGCCAGCGGGTGAGCGAATCCTCGATGGCGACCGTGAGGGCGTGGCCCATGTGCAGTTCACCGGTGAGGTTCGGCGGCGGCATGATGATGGTGAACGGCTTCGCCCCTGACCGCGAGGGCTTGAAGAAGCCGTTGGTCTCCCACCACGCGTAGAGGGCTTCCTCCACCGCCTGCGGGTCGTACGCCGGCGCCATCTCGCGCGGGTCGAGTTCGGCGCTGTCTCGCGGGGTGGTGGTCATGGAGGGCCTCACTTGGGTTGGTGCAACGAAAACGCCCCGCGGAGCGGGGCGCATGCGGCAGGACTCGGGCGCTCCCTCAGGAGAGGGCGCCTGCTTCCCGCCGCTTCGGTACTACTACGAGTGCGTGTGTCACGCCCTCGATGGTACGCCGCGCGCGCGAGTGAGGAAACACGCCGCCGGGGCTAGTGCGCCCCGCCCCCGGCCACCCCGTTGTCCTCGATCCCCTCGAGGCGCGCGATGTACGCCTCCGGCAGCCCGATGTCCCGGGCCCCCGTGACGATCGTCTGCTTGTACGCCGGCGAGGGCGCGTATCCCTTCGGGTGCGGCGCGACGACCTGGTACGTCCGACAGCGCACGAGGTCACCCGCAGGTGTCCGGACCTCTACGGTGAGGCGACGGTACGCGGGCGGATCACGGAACAGCCCCTCCTGCGCGTCGAGTTCGCGCGAGTGCTCCGCCCCGATCACCCAGAGGGCGCCCCACACCTCGGATCCGGGTTCCGCCACGATGTCACCGACACCGCCGAGCCAGGAGCGCTTCGACTCGATGCTGAACGCGAGCCGGTACCCCTCCAGCCGGGCGATGCTCACGAGGTGCGCGCTCGGAGCATGGAGGTGCAGGCGCTGCCGGCTGAGGTTGCTCCCGTACGCGAAGTAGAGGAAGGGGCCGCTCGGGGTTGGAGGTTCGGGTTGGGACACTGTGGCGGCGCTCTCCTCGGTGTTGCGGGTCAGGGCGCGAGTCTACGGCGCGAAGACGGTGAAGGACGCACGCCCGGGAGCCCTCGTCGCTAGTCTGCCCGCCCCAAACCCGTTCGTCCTGAGCCTGTCGAAGGGCGGACGGGCACGGGCACACCCCGATGCCCCGTTCGCTACTCGACGCTCCGAGGCACCTCACCGCATGCGACGACGAACGCCTCGAACAACCCCGTGGACGCCGCCCGCAACGCGGGGTTCGAGGTCATCTCGGGGCGTTCGGGGTGCCACTGGACACCGAGCGCCCAGGCGTGCCCCGGGACTTCGAGGGCTTCCACGACACCGTCCGGCGCCATGCCGGTCGCGAGGAGATCCGCGCCGAGGCCGGACGGCAGCACCGCCTGGTGGTGCCGAGAGTTCACCTCCAGGATGTCCTCGCCGGTCACGCTCGCGAGGATCGAGGCGGGACGCACGGCGACCTCGTGCCAGCCGGACGCGATGGAGACGCCGTCCTCGCCACGGCGGGCGCGGTGAGGTTCGCGCTCCTCGATGTGCTGGAGGAGCGAGCCGCCGTGGACGACGTTCAGGAGTTGGAATCCCCGGCAGATCGCGAACAGCGGGACATTGCGGTCCAGTGCGTGCCGGATAAGGGCGGTCTCCACCCGGTCGCGCTCGGGATCGACGGTGGTCACCCGTTCGCTCTGCTGCTGCCGATACAGAACCGGATCGACATCGACACCGGCGGTGACGACGAGACCCTCGTACGGCGGGAGGTCCCCCAGCGTGGTGAACGTGGAGCAGTCGAAGGCGATCGGTTCGCCGCCGGCCGCCTCGACACAGCGGGCGTAGTCGTCCCAGTCCTCGCCCAGGACGTCCTCGGCACGGGTGATCAGGATGCGCGGTCGGTCTGTCATGTGGACGTGATGGTACCGCGCCCGCGCGCAACTACAGTGGTGGCGAGACGCCTCGATGCTCGGAGACGGGCTACGAGGGGTCGCGCGACGGGAGGTAAGGCGTGTTCGGTGGCAAGAAGAAGCGAGGCTGGGGCGACCTGAGCGATCAGCAGAAGCGCCGGCTCGGCATCGCGGCGCTGGTGCAGATCGTGCTGCTGGTGTTCGCGCTGTGGGACTGGCTGCGACGGCCCTCGGATGAGATGCGCGGGCCGAAGTTCCTGTGGCTGCCCGCGCTGTTCGTGAACTTCATTGGGCCGCTGGCGTACCTGAAGTTCGGACGCGTCCACGTACGTCACGGCTAGTGCCGGCCGCGTGCGCAATGACATGTCGCGCGATCCGCTTGCGCGCCTGCCAGACCCGATAACGCAGTACGAGACCGTTCACAGCCGATCCTCCGCAACGTCTTGTTGGGGATAGGACGCTCGAAACTCGCTACTGGTTCCGCCCATCGGAACCCTGAGGCCGCCCGCTACTCCGCGTCCTCGCTGACGGGGGCACGCTCGTACTCGGCGGTCCGGCGGATACCCTCCGCCAGGCTCACGGGAGCCTCGTAGCCGAGTTCGCGCCGGATCCCCGAGGTGTCGCCGACGAGGTGGTGACTGAAGTCCAGCGCCCCCTCGCCGGGAGGCGCCTGTTCGAGGTCCGGCGCCACCTCGACGCGGCCCCGCCACCCGAGGGCAGAGCCGATCGCCTCGACGAACCCGGCCATCGAGGGCGTCTCCGCTGGCCCGGCGTTGTAGATGCCGGTCGCGCGCTCGTGGAGCGCGCCCAGCACCACGGCGTGCGCGACGTTCTCCACGTAGTCCTGCGTCCACCGCCAGCCGGCATACGACTCCGCCAGCCGGATGACATCCCGGCCCTCGTCCATCGCGGCGACGTAGGGACGCAGACGATGGTTCGCGTCGTTCGGCCCGTAGACCGCCGGCAGCCGCAGCACGACGGACTCGATGTCCCCGGCCTCGCGTACCGCCTGCTCAACGTCCAACTTCTCGTAGTGGTCCGTGTCGACCTCGGATGCGCCGCCACCCACCTGTTCGTCGCGGTAGGGGTACCGGAGCACGCGCAGCGGCCCACCCTCCGCGAACGGAACGGGCAGCGGATCGCCCTCCTCCTTGCGGTGAAGCAGGGAGTACGCCCGGTACACGTCCATGCTGCTCGCCACCACGAGGCGTCTCGCCACCCCTCGGAACGTGTCGACCGTGGCGCGAGCGTCGCCCTCCGTCATCGCGATCAGGTCGACCACCACCTCCGGCGCCAGGTCACGTACCGCCTCGCGCAGCGGCGAGCCCGGCTCCGCGAGGGCGGCTCGATCGCCGAGCACCTCGTGGACGCCCGAGGGCAGGGCCGTCGGCGTGCGGCCTCGATGGAGCACGGTGACGTCATGGCCGGCAGCGTGGAGGCCGCGCACCACGTGCGGGCCGATGAAGCGTGTGCCACCGATGACCAGGACGCGCATCGGCGCAGTCTAGGGGAACTCGACCCGGTGGCTAGTTCACGATGATGACTTCGCAGTCATCGAACTGCGTCGAGTCGTTGCCGATGCAGGTGTCGTGCCCCGGCCCGCCGTACGACCGGTCGTTCTTGCCGCCTCCGGCAACCAGGCAGTCGTCACCCTCCTCGCCATCGATGCGGTCGTTGCTGGCGGAGCCGAGGAGCAGGTCGTTGAGCGGAGTGCCGCGCAGACGGCCGCTGCCCTGCAGAAGGACCACCTGGAGCGACTGGGAGTGGCAGCCCGCCGGCGCCAGTTGCCTCGGTATCTGGGGATGAAGACGGACCCAGCCCGAGAGGGCTCCACGGTGTTGGCGGCCGTGGAGGCGTGCACCAGGCCCAGCACCAGGATCATCGGAAGGGCGACCAGCGCGAGCCGGAGCACGGGAAGTTGCCGTCGCCGACGCCTCCGCATGTGCTACTGGTCAGGCGCGTGACGAGAAGGGGCCTCCGGCGAGTAAAGAGGGCGCTTCGGCGTTACCCGCCGACGGCGGCCAGGTCGCCCACGCGCTCGGTGGCGCCGACCTCGTACGCCTCGCCGAGGACGCCGAGGAGGGCCTTCAGGCGCGGGACCAGGCGCTCGACGGCGGCCGCATCCACGGCCCCGCGCTGGAAGCGTGCACTCACGCCGCCGCGCTGCTCCACCACGAGTTCCACCGGGAGGTCGCCCGGCGCCGCGTCCAACTCCGCGCACACGCGGCGGATGCGGCGCAGGTCCGCCGCCTCGTCCGTCGTCTCTTCCATGCGCACCACGAGACGTCGCGGCCCGCTGTCCGCCACCGGCACGCGGTCGCTCGGCGCGGCGTCGTCGCCGGCGGGCGGCACCACGGACAGGTGCGCGCGTGCGTTCGCCTCGACGCTCGGTTCGCCTCGTGACTGCGAGGGCCCACCACCGCCCGGGCCGCCGGGACCGGGCGTGTACGGGGGCGGCTGGGGCTCGCGCGCTGCTCGCGCCACAGGCCGAGGCGCGCCGCCACCGTAGGCGCCGCCGTATCCGCCGCCGAACCCACCGGTCGAGCGCACCTGGAACTTCGCTGGCTGGAAGTCCGCCGGCATACGGCCGGCGTCCTGGTCATACGCGCACGCCTCGAAGACACCGGCGGAGACGCGGTCGCCACGCGACCGCACGTTCACCTTCAGCAGCAGGATGTTGCCCTCGAAGAGCAGGCCCGCCTGCTTGAAGCGCTCGTACGCCTCCGACCACACGGTCACCTCGGCCTGTCCGCTCAGGTCCTCGATCGTGACGGCGGCGAAGGGCTTGCCCTGCTTTGTCGAGAGCGGCCGGATGCCGGCGATCAGCCCCGCGACGATGGCGTCCTGTCCCGCGAGTTCCGCCGTGATCTCGGCGGCCTGGTGCGTCGTGTACCGCGAGAGCGTCTTCGCCGCAGCCGCGAACGGGTGCTCCGAGATGTACGTGCCCAGGAGTTCCTTCTCCCACGCCAGCAACTGCGGCTGCGGGATGCGCACGGCCTCGAGTTCCAGCGCCGGCAACGGCGTGTTCACCTCGTCGCCGAACATGTCGAACATGCTCGTCTGCCCGGTCTCCCGCAGGCGCTGCTCCTGCTGCGCGAGCGAGAGCAGGCGGTCCACGCCGGTGATCGCCGCGCCGCGGTCCGCGAGGCTGTCGAGCGCCCCCGCCTTGGCGAGGGCCTCCAGCACGCGCTTGTTCACGTCGCGCGGGTTGATACGGCGCGCGAAGTCCTCCACGGACTCGAAGTCGCCCTTCGCCTCGCGCTCCCCGATCAGGCCCTCCACGCCGCCCATGCCGACGTTCTTGATCTGCGCCAGGCCGAAGCGGATCGCCTCCGTGCCGTCCGGCGCCACCTCGATCGAGAAGTTCACCTCGCTGCGGTTCACGTCCGGCTGCAAGACCGGGATGCCGAGGCGGTTGCACTCCGCAATGGCG
>CAYTRA010000153.1:0-6408 GCA_964439675.1 uncultured Dehalococcoidaceae bacterium | reverse complement strand
AGGAGAGCAGAGGGGCGGCTGACGTCGGCACCCCCATCCCAACCCTCCCCGTCATAGGGGAGGGAGGCAGAGGTGGGTCCGTCGAAGGACGGGCGGGCGCGGGAGGCCTCGATGGTTCGGGGCGCCTCGGAGGGGCGGGGCTAGCGGAAGAGGGCGCCGACGGAGCCGCCGGTGTGGATGCGGTGGATCGCGTCGCCGATCATGGGGGCGACGGAGAGGACGGTGGTGGGGACGGTCTTGAACTCGCCGTGCACCAGTGGGAGAGAGTCTGTGAAGACGATCTCGTCCACGTCGGCGGAGTCCAGCACCTGGAAGGCCTTCGGCGCCATGACCGGATGCACGCAGGCGACGCGGACGGAGTTGGCGCCTCGAGAGCGGAGCAGCCGAACCGCCGACGCGACGGTGCCGCCGGTGAGGATCTCGTCGTCCAGGCTGAGGCAGTCGCGGCCGGTGGCGTCGCCGATGAGGGTCATGGCCTCCGCGGACTCCTTGTTGCCGTCCCGCTTCTTGTCCACGATCGCGATGTCGGCGTCGATGCGGGCGGCGAGGTCGCGCGCCAACTTGGCGCGTCCCACGTCCGGCGCGACGACCGTGGGGGCCTCGAGGTTGAGCGAGGCGAAGTAGTCTGCGATCAGCGGGAACGCCGTCAGTTCGTCCAGCGGGATGTTGAAGAAGCCCTGGATCTGGCCGGCGTGCATGTCCATGGAGAGCACTCGGTCGGCGCCGGCCACCTCCATGAAGTTGGCGACGAGGCGGGCCGTGACGGGGACGCGCGGCTGGTCCTTCTTATCCGAGCGGCCGTACGCGTAGTAGGGGACCACCGCGGTGATGCGCCCGGCCGAGGCGCGCTTCGCGGCGTCGATCATGATGAGGAGTTCCATCAGCCGGGTGTTGACCGGCGAGACGATGGGCTGCACCAGGAAGACGTCCCGCTCCCGGATGTTCTCCTCGTACTTCACGAAGATCTCTTCGTTCGAGAACTGGAACACCTGCACGTCCCCGACCGGGATCTCCAGGTGCTTACAGATCGACTCCGCCAGACCCCGATGCGAGTTCCCCGTGAACACGGCCATTTCACGGAACACAGGGGGCCTCCTGTAGGCGTCTCGGGGCATGGGAGTGGCTTCCGGGGGAGCGTCCGGCGGTGGTGGACCTCGGCCAGGGGTGGCCGGGAGGGCGATGGTAACACCGCCCTCCGTAGAGGGCTTCCGCGGCGTGGACGCGGCCCTCTACCCGCGCGCGGCCTTCAGTCGCTCGGCGATCGCCTCCACGTCCAGTTGGCCCTCGGCGGCCTCCATCACCAGGGCGAAGGTGGCATCATCATCGAGGGCGAGCGGGCGTCCGTTGAGGTCGAGGAAGACCGCCATCGCGAGCAAGGCGAGGCGCTTGTTGCCATCGATGAGTGCGTGGTTGCGGACGATCGAGTGCAGGAGCGCGGCCGCCTTCGCCTCCACCGAGGGGTAGACCTCCGCCCCGAACGCCGATGAGCGCGGTCGCGCGCAGGCCGAGTCGAGCAGCCCGACGTCACGCACCGGCCCGACGCGAAGGGCGCGCACTAGACCGAGCAAGTCCTCCAGGTCGAGGTACTCGATGTCCGTCACACGGAGCCGAGGCGGTCGAGCACGTCAGCCCAGCGGTCGAGCATGCGGGTGGTGCTGGCCTCCACGCGGGCGTGGTGGCCAGCGCGCTCGTAGCGCTCCAAGACCGCGCGCCGGATGACCTCCTGGCGCGAGAGGCCCTCCTGCTCCGCCAGGGTGGACAGCGCTCGTTCCAGTTCGTCGTCGGTGCGCAGCGTCAGGGCCATGACACGATGGTATCACTCTGATACCCCTCGCGAGTCGCGGTCGGCGCCGACCCTCCTCGGAGGGAGCCGGTTCGCGGCCGTGAAAGACGGGCAGGGTTCTGCAGCCCGCAGCGCCCTTGCTACAATTGCATCTCGCCGTGAGCCACCAGCGAGCCGACCAACCCGCATCGCGGACGGCGGCGACGCGCCGGATCACCGGCCCGAGCGAGGACTCCCCATGGACTTCACCTTCACCCCGGATGAAGAGCGCTTCCGCGCCGAACTGAAGGCGTTCCTGGCCGGCCAACTGCCGGAGGACTGGGACTTCCGCGACTTCGTCGGCGAGGTGGGCAAGGACGAGCGCGCCGAGATGGCGCGCGCCGTCAACGGCGCCCTCGCGGAGCGTCGATGGCTGGCGCTGCCCTGGAAGGAAGAGTTCGGGGGCCTGGGCGCCGGCCACATGCAGCAGGCGATCTTCAACGACGAGACGACCTACGCCCGCATGCCGGGCGGTGGCGGCCAGGGTGTCGCGTGGGTGGGCCCCGCGATCCAGCAGTTCGGCTCCGCCGAACAGCAGCGCCTCTACCTGCCTCGCATCGCGCAGGGCGAGGACACGTGGTGCACCCTCTACACCGAGCCGGGCGCCGGCTCTGACCTCGCCTCGATCCAGACGCGCGCCGAGCGGCAGGGTGACGAGTACGTCATCAACGGCACCAAGATCTTCGCCTCCGGCGCGCAGGACGCGACCATGGGGTGGCTGGCCGCTCGGACGGACCCCAACGCCGCCAAGCATCGAGGCATCTCGACGTTCGCGGTGCCCATGGACCTGCCCGGGATCAGCGTGCGGCCGCTGGAGGACATGACCGGCGGCACGCAACTGAACGAGGTGTTCTTCGAGAACGTGCGGCTGCCGGCGGAGCACCTGGTGGGCGGCGAGAACCGCGGCTGGTACCAGGTGGCGACCACGCTGGACTTTGAGCGGTCGGGCGTGGGCGCCTTCGCCCAGGGCAAGCGCAACCTCGAACGTCTCGTCGCCGCCGCGAAGGACGAGGCGTCTCTGATCTCCCGCAACCCGGCTGCCCGCTACGAGTTGGCGGACCGCTGGATCGAGTTGCAGGTCGGCTTCAACGTGGCGTACCGCATCCCCTACCTGCAGGCGGACGGCATGGTCCCCAATCACGAGGCCTCCGTCTCCAAGTTGTACGGCTCTGAACTCCAGCAGCGCATCGCCGGCACCGGCATGCACCTGCTGGGGCAGGCATCCCAACTGGCGCCGGGCTCCCCGTACGCGAAGATGGGCGGGGCGTTCTCCAACCTCTACCTCGCCTCCAGCGCCGCCACGATCAGCGCCGGCACCAGCGAGGTGCAGCGCAACATCATCGCCCAGCGGGGCCTCGGGCTGCCTCGGGGGTAGGGGTACCGGAAGCCGGGCTTCGCCCGGCGCCCCCTCTCCCTAACCCTCCCCCGCGAGGGGGGAGGGGATCAGAGCGGTCGGCGATGACGTTCGTAGCGGGACCCAGGACACCGGCGCGGCCTCTGCTTGCCCTCCCACAACACACGGCATGCGCTCCAGCGTGCACTCGGGAACCCCTCGACGGCGGCGGTCGTCGGACTAGGTGGGGCGGCGAGTGTTTGGAGATTGCATGACGGACGAATCAGGAGCGGTCACGCCTCGGCAGGGCGTGCGACGCATGCGGGTGCTCATTCCCACGGGGCTCGTGGCGGCGGCGCTACTCCTCGGCGCGTGCGGGGGTGACGAGGACGGCGACGAGACGGAGACGCCGACGTCGACCGCGACGGCTACCGAGACTGCGACGGCGACCGAGACGGCGACGGCCAGCCCGACCGAGACTGCCTCGGAGACGGCCACCGTCACCGAAACTCCCACTGACGGCGAGGGTGGTGACGACGACTCGGACGGCGAGGCTCCCGGAGAGCCGACGGCGCAGGACGCCGTAGACGCCCTCCAGGGGTACTTCGACGCCATCGATGGCGGGGACTACGAGACGGCGTACGCGCTGTGGGCGGACGACGGCGCGGCCAGCGGCCAGACCACCGAGGAGTTCGCCGCGGGCTTCGAGGACACCGAGTCTGTGTCGGTGGAGATCGGCGAGCCGGGCCGCGTGGAGCCGGCGGCAGGCTCCCGGTACGTGGAGATCCCGGTCACGATCACCTCGACGCTGGCCTCCGGCGAGGAGCAGCGGTTCGAGGGCACGTACACCTTCCGCCGCGGCGTGGTCGAGGGTGCGGAGACGGAGTGGCGGATCTACTCGGCGGACACGGAACAGGTGCAGTAACTCCGCGGGCGGGCGGAGGGCCGGGCTTCGCCCGGCACCCCCCTCCCCAACGCTCCCCCTCAAGGGGGGAGGGGGCTGCCTACCTCGATCCCCCCGCCAGCCCACCCGAAGCACCGGTGCCGCACGACGATCGAGATCGGGCGCAGCACGCTGCGCCCCTACGAGAAGGGGCGGGGCCGAGTCCCCCCCTCCCCCCTCGAGGGGAGCGTTGCGGTGGGGGCTGCCTACCTCGATCCCCCGTGAGCCCACCCGAAGCACCGGTGCCGCGCGACCATCGAGATCGGGCGCAGCACGCTGCGCCCCTACGGGGGAAGGGGATCCGAAGGCCCCGTTGGGAGGGAGTGACATCGGCGACCCGACGGCTGGGTTCGGAATCGGCGCCCTCGCGCGAGGAGCACCGGTGACCCCGTCGGTCGCGTCCGAGGAAGCGAGGGGTCCCTCTGACGGCGAATCGGAGCACGGACTTTGCGGTGGTGATTTGATCGGGGAAGTCTGATCAAATCACCGCTGCTATCTCAATCTGCAACGTGGTAGGGCGGTGGCGACACAGATACATTACTTCTGTCCCGCTTCCGCTCCCCAGGGACATTGCTCGACTCAACTTGCGGCGGGTGCGTTACGCGGTGGCCAGGCCATCGCTACGAGGGGTGCGTCCTTTGAGCCAGCCGGACTCCTTCATGCGCGACGCCTTCGGTCGTCGGCGGATGTCTCGTCGCAAACTCCTGGCAGGCATGGTCATCGGTGGAGGGGTGGGGCTGATCGCCCCGCGCTCGATGTTCGCTGCGTCCGCGCGCGGCATCGATGTGCGCCCGGCCGGGACCGAACCTGCGCTGCCAGCCCTCGCGAGTCCGGGCGCGCCGCACCACCTGGCGTGGGTGTGGCAGTTCAACCACGACGGCGACCCGAACGAGGTCCGCGACACGCTGGCGGCGCACGGACTGGGCGTGGTCCTCAAGACCCACGATGGCACCCGTTGGATGTCCCACTACGACGACTCCGCCACCGCCGTGAGCGGCGCGCGTCGCGTGGAGGAGTACGCGAACTTCTTTGAGCAGGCCGGGGTGCCGTTCCACGCCTGGGCTGTGGCGAAGGGGCAGGACGCGGAGAAGGAAGCGGCGCTCGCCTCCGACGTGCTGAACGCCGGCGCTCGTAGCATCTTCCTGGACCTGGAGGCGCACAGCGGCTTCTGGGTGGGGACGGACGAGGACGCGGTCCGCTACGGCGAGGCGCTCCGCCACGCGCAGCCCAACGCGCGCATCTCGACGACCATCGATCCTCGCCCGTGGGAGATCGACCGCATCCCGCTGGCGGAGTTCGCGGCGTTCACGGACGAGATCGCCCCGCAGGTCTACTGGAGCCAGTTCGCCAACAAGGCCAACGCGGCGAAGTACCTGGCCGGCGGCATCCCCATCGCCCACGAGGAGATCGGCCCCGGCTTCATCCTCGCCTCGGCCATGCCGCGCCTCGCCGAGTTCGGTCTGCCGATCCACCCGATCGGCGACGGCACGGTGGAGGGCACCACGGGCTGGGGCGAGTTCATCGACGAGTCCTACCAGGCAGAGGCGAACACGGTGTCGGTCTGGCGCTACGGCGTGGCTGACCCGGACCTGTGGCCGCTGCTGCGCGACACGCCACCTCGGATCACCACTTACGTGGTGCAGGCGGGTGACTCGCTGGGCGCAATCGCGTCGCGGTTCAAGACATCCGTGTCCGTGCTGGTGGAGATGAACAGCATCGCGAACCCGAACCTGATCCGAGTGGGCCAGACGCTGCGTCTGCCGGGTGGGGGCGTCCCCACCGGCGGCACGACGCCCGTCGCCGGCGGAGCGCCCTCGGGTGGTGGGGGCGCGACGAGGACGCACACGGTCGTTGCCGGCGACACGCTGCTGGGCATCGCGCTTCGGTACGGGCGCACGTTGACGCAGATGGCGGACGCGAACGGCCTGCGGTCGCCGTACCTGATCCGCGTCGGGCAGGTCCTGGCGATCCCCTAGGGCTCGAGGGGTGGATCGCCAGACAGAGGGGCCTCGCTCACGCGAGGCCCCTCGTGTATCTGCGCATTCATTGCCCTCGGAGGGGCGGGGTGGAGCGAGGCTTCGAGGGCTACCGCGAAGGATCGAGGTGGGGCAAGGCTTCGAGGGCTGCCGCCCCCACCCCAACCCTCCCCCATAAAGGGGGAGGGGGCCGGAAGGGGCATGGCCTTCGAAGGGGCGGTGTGGAGCGAGGCTTCGAGGGCTACCGCCCCCACCCCAACCCTCCCCCAGAAAGGGGGAGGGGGTCAGAGGGGCATGGCCCTCGAAGGGGCGGGGTGGAGCGCGGCTTCGAGGG
>CAYTRA010000152.1:0-6424 GCA_964439675.1 uncultured Dehalococcoidaceae bacterium | reverse complement strand
GCAGATGCTGGGGCTCGACGGGCAGGTAGAGGCGTCGGCGCAGGCGTTCGCCTCGCTGATCGCGCCGGGGGGCGCGGCGGAATCCCTCCCGGACTCGGTGCGGGTGGTCGCCTACTCCGAGGCGGCGACGGCGCTGGAGGAGGCCGGCCACACGTCCGAGGCGCTGGCCGCGCTGGAACGCATCCCCGATGTGACCGGAAGCACGTTCCAACTCGCGGAGTCCTACGCAGACCGGGCCGGCATCCTGCAGGAGGCGGGTGACCCGGCGTGGGTGGACCTCGCGATCCTCGCGATGGAGACGCAGCCCGGGGCGGAGGGCGCTCGCGAGGCGCTGGACCTGCTGGACGAGGCTGGAGTGGGCTACCCCCAACTGGTGGCCGCGCTCGTGGCCTATCGCGGCTACCGCAATGACGACGCCCACGCGCGCTACACCGACCTCCTCGATAGCGGCACGCTGACCGCCGCCGAGGCCGGGCAAGCCTGGTTCTACCTGGGCGCGCTGGAAGAGCGGTACTTCGAGCGCGAAGCCGCGCTGGAGGCGTACTCGCGGTCGCTGCTGGTGGCGCCGGACGGGGCGTGGGCGGACGACGCTCGCTACTGGCGCGGGCGGGTGATGGAAGAACTGGGCTGGGTGAACGACGCCGCCGTCGAGTACGACCGGCTCGCCGAGGCGTACCCGGAGAGCACGTTCGTCGCGGACGCCCGGCTGCGGGCGGCGGTTGCCCTCGGACTGGCGGGGGACGGGGTGTCCGCCACCTCGCGGCTGGCCTCGATCGCGTCGAGCAGCGCGCCGGAGGAGGCGGCGGAGGCGGCGCGCTGGCACGACGTGCTGGTCGACAAGTTCGGCGCGCCGCCGGCGGCCGACCTGGCCGCGGGCGCCCTGGACCCCACATCCCACTTCGCCGCCTTCGAGCGCGCCGGGGACGCGGCCGCGGGCGCCTTGCCGGAGTGGTCGATCGTCGAGGAGCCAGCCGTCGTCGAGGTGGACTCCGCGGAGATCGAGGCGTGGCTCGCCGGGCGCGTTGGGCCCCGGACGGTGGAGGCCGCCTCGGTGGTGGGGACGCCGGAGGTGGAGATCGCGTGGTTGCTGGCGTCGGTGGGTGAGGGCGGCATCGCGCGGTCGCTGCTGGCTAGCGAGGTGAACTCGAGGCGCGATGAGCCGTACGCGGTACTGGACTTGGCCCTCGCTGCGCGTGAGCGCGCGCTGCACGACGTGGCGTTGAGCGCGGCGAGCCTGCTGCTTCGCGATCTTTCGCCGCAGGAGTATCTCGCGGCGCCTCGCTCGCTGCTGGCGCTGGCGTATCCGCTGGCCTACCTGGGCGAGGCGACACAGGCAGCCGAGGAGTTCGGGGTGCCGGTGCTGCTGCTGATGGCGTTGGTGCGACAGGAGTCCGCCTTCAACCCGGAGGCCGGCTCCAGCGCGGGCGCGTTCGGCCTCACGCAGGTCATCTACCCCACCGGCGAGGCGATCGCGCAGGACCTGGACATGGGCTCGTGGACGTTCGCCGACCTGGCGCGGCCGTCGGTGGCGATGCGGTTCGGGGCCTACTACCTGTCGGTGCAGCTGGACTCGTTCGACGGGCACTACCTGGCGGCGCTCTCGGCGTACAACGGCGGGCCGGGGAATGCTTCTCGATGGCTGGATGTGCAGCCCTTCGGTGGGCCGGACGGCTACGTGTACGCGGTGGACTTCACGGAGACGCGGGCCTACCTGGAGCGGGTGACCTCGAACTACGCGATGTACCGCTATATCTACACGGGTGCCGGGGTGCCCTCGCTGCCTCACGGGGGGTAGGCCCTCGGGTTGTGGGTTGCGTGAGGTAGGCGGGGGTTCGCGTGGGCCGCGAGCCCTTCCGGGCGGCCATCGCAGGGCTACCACTGTGACGACAGCCCCTCTCGCCAGCCCTCTCCCTCCAGGGAGAGGGGGCCGGAGGCTTCGTGGGCCCCTACTGCGTTGCCGGAGCGAGTCGGTGCGAGCGTGGCCTCCATGCTCCAGGGGGCCGGCCTTCGTCGGCCGCCCTCTCGTACTGCCGGGATAGGTGTATCCCATGTCTCCGAACGCCTGATCGGATCTTCCTTGTCCGAAGACCTCGATGCAGGCGGCATCTCGGATGCTTGTTTCGGGTGGCGCGGGTAGACTCGGCGGTCGAGGCGGCCTTCAGGGGGCGCGCGGCGACGGTCGGAGGCGACGGATGAAGCGACGACTCGGTGCGATGGCTGCTGGCTTCACGAGCGCGATGCTGCCGCTGGTGGCGCTGGCGCAGGAGCATGGCGGCGGCACGGAGTTCGAGGCGGCAAGCCGCGCGACTGACCCCGCGACGGACTGGGGCGTGGTGATGCTGGTCACGGCAGTGGCCACGCTGGGGCTGTTCCTGCTGACTGCGATTGGCTACGGCTACCGGCGCGTGCGAGGGCTGGACTGGGCCTTCCAGAAGCCGGACGCGCCGCACGCGGAGCACTAGGCTCCCCTTCTTCTCCTCTCTCGCTCGTTAGCCCTCGAACGTCCAGGCGATCCCGACGAAGCCGGGGCCGAGGCGCGTGCCCGCGTGCCGCGTGATCGGCGAGACGTGGACCTCCCGAGGCGAGACGTGGCGTCCGATCCAGGTCGCCATCGCCTCGGCGGCTGGGGCCGCTCCACCGTGGTGGACGACGACGCGCAGGCCGTCCAGGCCTTCCACCGCCGAGGCGAAGCGGTCGCGCAGGCGGCGCAGGCCGTCCTCCCGGCGGTGCGGCATCGAGTCCAGCGAGAAGCCCTCGTCGCGGACGAAGGTGACGATGCGGTTCGTGGTGTCCGGGTTGCCCGGCATGGCGTCGCCCGCGAGTTCGGGGTGCTCCACGAGCGCGAGGAGCCGCGTCTGCGCCTCCGAGGCCACGCGGTACGCGTCGTCGGGGGTGGCGCCGGCAGCCGAGGCTTCGGCGGCGAGCACGGCGCGCCAGCCTGCGGCCATCAACAGGTCAGCCGCCAGGGAGAGGAAACGCCCTCCGGAGCGCTCCACCGCCTCCCGTGCGGGGGCCTCGACGCCTTCGGGGCGCCCCCAGGCGCCCATGGGGCCATCGCCGGGGGAGACGTACAGCACGCCGCCGCCGCCGTCCCCGGCGCGCCGGCACGCCTCGACGACCGGGCCGGCGTCGAGGGGTGCGCCGGCCTCGAGGGCGAGGCGGGGGATGTTCTCGCGCTCGATGAGGGGGGCGGCGTCGGCGGGGGCGGCGATGATGTTCAGGCGCTCGGTGAGCGCGGGCGGGATACTGAGGTCGGCATCCGCTACGACGCGCAGGGGGACGTGTTCGGGGTTAGCCATGCCGTGCTCTTCCCGGATGGCACCAGCAGGGGTGCTGTGTTAGCGTGATTCAGTCGCAAGCCCGCGCGGATCGCGCGGTCGCGGCGGCGGCTCACTCCCCGGCCGCGGAACCACGGGCCCACCTCGGGTCAGCGTGCTTCCCACCCGGCCCTCGACGTAGCCGCTCCTCAGTGAAGTGTAGACGTAGCGCCAGAGACAAAGCGGCACGGACGGGTACCAGGCGTAGATGCAGACGACCGAACGCAAGAACGAGATCATCGAGCAGTACAAGCGCGCGGACGGTGACACCGGCTCCCCGGAGGTCCAGGTGGCCCTCCTGACGGACCGGATCATCCGGCTGACGGACCACCTGCGCGAGCACAAGCATGACTTCGCCACCCGGCGCGGCCTGCTGAAGCTGGTGGGCCAGCGCCGCCGCCAACTGCGCTACCTCGCCAAGAAGGACGTGGAGCGCTACCACACCCTGATCCAGAGCCTCGGGCTGCGCCGCTAGGCGCAGCCCGTCGCGTTTCTGGGGGCCCTCGCAACACCACGAGGCGCACCCAGTCCGGCTGACACCGGCCCCGCGAGGTGCGAGGGCCGGAAGCACAGCAGACAGCGAGTCGAGCACAGCACGCGTTAACGACCGCCGCGGACGAGCCGCCCGAAGCATGGGCGCCCGCGGTCCCCGCCCCTCCCGACGGCGACCTCGAGCCCCCACTCCTTCGGCCCCCCTCGATCCTCCCGGCACCCCGGCCACGGCAGACCGATCGGTCCCGCCACGATCCGGACCTCAGAGATGTGTGTGGAGCCAGAGCAGACAAGAACAGTTAGCGAAGAGAGACCACTGAACAGATGAATACCGGAGCGCAGACGCGCGTCTTCACCCGCGAGATCGAAGGCCAGACGTTCGAGATCGGCCTCGGCAAGCTCGCCCCCAACGCCCTTGCCTCGTGCACGATCCGCTACGGCGACACGGTCGCCCTCGTCACCGTCGCGGACGGCGACCCCCGGCCGGGGATCGACTTCTTCCCGCTCACGGTGGACTTCGAAGAGCGGATGTACGCGATCGGCAAGATCCCGGGCTCGTTCTTCCGCCGCGAGGGGCGCCCGGGCACGGACGCCACGCTGGCCGCCCGCATGACGGACCGCCCCATCCGCCCGCTCTTCCCGAAGGGCTTCAAGCGCGAGGTGCAGGTGGTCATCACCCTGCTGGCCTCCGACCGGGTGAACCCGGCCGACGCGCTGGCCACCACGGGCGCCTCCACCGTCATCAACATCTCCCACCTGCCCTTCGAGGGCCCCGTCTCCTCCGTGCGCGTCGCGCGCGTGGACGGCCGCTGGAAGGCCTTCCCCACGTACCAGGAGATCGAGGACTCCGACCTGGAACTGACCGTCGCCGCCACTGACGACTCCGTCGTCATGATCGAGGCGGGCGCGAAGCAGATCCCGGAAGACGAACTGATCGACGCCATCGAGTACGCCGAGGGCATCTGCCGCGAGTTGAACGCGCTCCAGCGCGAGATCATCGCGGAACTCGGCACGGAGAAGATGCCGTTCGAGAAGCCGGCCGAGGACACGGCGCTCAAGGAGCGCGTGGAGGCGGCGCTGCGCGGCGAAGAGAAGATGATGCGGGACGCCGTCCAGGGCGAGGGCTTCCGCGGCATCGACGAGGTCGCCAAGTTCGCCATCGCGAAGTTGGAGCAGGACGGGGGCGACCAGGAGTTCGACCGCCGCGCGGTCACGGCCATGGCGGAGGGCGTCATCAAGGCGCACGTGCGCCAGCGGATCCTGGACGAGGGCATCCGCGCTGACGACCGCCAGCCTGACCAGATCCGCGAACTGGACGCGCAGGTGGGCCTGCTGCCCCGCGTGCACGGTTCCGGCCTCTTCCAGCGGGGGCAGACCCAGGTCCTGACCGTCGCCACGCTCGGCACGCTGCGAGACCGCGCCAAGATCGACGCGATCTCCCCGGGCGAGTGGAAGATGTTCATGCACCACTACAACTTCCCGCCCTACTCGGTCGGGGAGGCGCGCCCGATGCGCAGCCCGGGCCGGCGCGAGATCGGCCACGGCATGCTGGCGGAGAAGGCCATTGAGGCCGTCCTGCCGCCGTTCGAGGAGTTCCCGTACACCCTGCGGTTGGTGTCGGACGTGCTGTCGTCCAACGGTTCCACCTCGCAGGCATCGGTGTGCGCCTCGACGCTGGCGCTGATGGATGCGGGTGTGCCGATCCAGGCGCCCGTGGCCGGCATTGCCATGGGCCTGGTCACCAGCGACGAGATGGCGACCAAGTACGCGCTGCTGACGGACATTGCCGGCATCGAGGACGCGCTGGGCGACATGGACTTCAAGGTCGCCGGCTCTGAGCAGGGCGTCACGGCCGTCCAGCTGGACATCAAGCTGAAGCGCCTGCCGGACAACTTCCTGCGAGAGGTATTCAGCCGCGCGCGCGACGCGCGCCTGAAGATCCTGGACGTGATGCTGAAGGCCATCCACGACCCGCGCTCCGAGGTGGGCACGTACGCACCCAAGATCACGGTGGTGCACATCGACCCGTCGAAGATCGGCGCGGTGATCGGGCCTGGCGGCAAGGTGATCAACGCGATCATCGCCCAGACGGGCGCCTCCATCGACATCGAGGAGGACGGCACGGTCTTCATCGGCGGGCAGGACTCGGCCGGTGTCGAGGCGGCGGTGCGCCAGGTGCAGGGGCTGACGAAGGAGATCCAGGTCGGCGAGGTCTTCGAGGGCCCCGTGTCGCGGATCATGTCCTTCGGCGCCTTCGTGGAGATCCTCCCGAACAAGGACGGCATGGTGCACATCTCCGAACTGTCGGAGGACCGCGTCGAGCGCGTGGAGGACGTCGTCCAGGTGGGCGACATGGTCAAGGTGAAGGTCATCGAGATCGACAACCTGGGCCGCATCAACCTCTCCATGCGGGAGGCGGACTCCGAGGGCCCGGTCGGCATCCGCGAGGGTGACGAGGACCGCCCGCAGGTGCGCCGTGGCGGAGGCGGCGGCGGTGGCCGTGGCCCTCGCGGCGGCGGTGACCGTGGCGGACGCGGCGGCGGCTTCAACCGCGGCGGTGACCGTGGGGACCGCGGCGATCGTGGTGGCGACCGTGGCGATCGCGGTGGTGACCG
>CAYTRA010000151.1:0-6458 GCA_964439675.1 uncultured Dehalococcoidaceae bacterium | reverse complement strand
GCTCGGGTCGCCGCTTGGGACGCCGCTTGGGACGCCGCTCGGGTCGCCGCTTGGGACGCCGCTTGGGTCGCCGCTTGGGACGCCGCTCGGGTCGCCGCTTGGGACGCCGCTTGGGACGCCGCTCGGGTCGCCGCTTGGGTCGCCGCTCGGGCCGCTCTCCAGCCGACGGTGGTCGAGTTGCAGGAGTCCGCCGTTGACCTCATGCGCCGCATGTGCGCGGTGGGTCGGTCGTGAGCGGACTGCTGTTCTTTGCCGGCCTGGCCGTCGTATACCTGGTCCTGTTCGCTTCGCGAATCGAGGTGCCGTGAGCGGGGAGCTGCGGCTGAGGGTGCTCCTGCTCGTCGTCGGCCTGGCCGTGGCCTTGCTGACGGTGCTCCTGGCCCGCTCCGAAACACCTGAGGTTCCTGACCCTGTGGTGGAAGCCGCACCAACCACGACGACGACGGTTCCCCCGCCGCCGGAGACGACGACCACCGTCCCGCCTCCGACTACGACGACGCTTCCCGAACCGCCGAAACCCCCACCCCCGCCGCCTCCTCCGCCGCCTGCTGCTGCGAGCGCGGCCAGCGGGTCGATTCCCGCCATGGTCCGCGACGCGTTCTCCCGGTTCGGCGCCCACGTCGCCAACCAAGCGGTCGCGATTGTGCGGTGTGAGACGGGAGGGACGTTCGACCCGAACTCGACAGGCCGGCAAGGCGAGGTGGGTTTGGCGCAGCTTCACCCGCGCTGGCAGTCAGGCCGGGCGGCGAAGTTCGGGTGGTCCATGAACGACCTGTACGACCCGGCCAAGAACCTTGTCGTCGCCGTCGACCTCTACTCCGAGTCCGGGTGGTCGCAGTGGTCGTGCAGGAGGGTGCTGTGAGCGAACCGAACATGACTCCTTACGGCTTCTGGCGGGGGCTGTGGGTGCGGGTGAAGTTCACGGCCGGGTGGACGGGCCGTTGCCATCACCACTGGACGACCTACTCGGAGCATCCCGTCGCCCCGTTCATGCTCCACACCTGCCGCCGTCGTCGTTGGCACGGCGGAGAGCACCGCGACGCACACGGACGGACGAAGTGACCACCGCCGCTCTTCTCCTCTCAGCCCTTCTCTTGGCCCTCTGGCAGTTGGAGAAGGCGAAACACCGGAAGACGAAGGCCGACTGGAAGGAGGCGCGCAGGTTGCAGCGCAAGCCGTGGGAGGTGACGCGTTGAGCGAACTACCGACAGCCGAAGAACTGCACCAGCGGTCCGGTCACAAGTGGAAGTACCGCGAGGTCGCGGAGGTATGGGAGCCCGCCTACGTCGAGGCCCGTGAGCGTGCGCTCCGAGCCGAAGACGAAGTGGAACGGCTGCGCTGGGTCGCTACCTGTGCGGCCGACTTCCTGGCCTACGTGGACGGTGGCGGTCGCGTGCTGCACCGCATCGACGACGAGCCGGAGAACTACTACCTCGAACGCGACTCGCTGAGGGCTGCGCTTCATGCTGCGGAAGAGGCCCGCCGTGGCTGACCTTCACGACCTCGCAGCGAGAGCCACAGAGGCGCTGAAAGAGGCGTCCAAGGGCTCGTGGGACGTGCGCTACTACGACGGCGACCTCGACGACGAGAAGGACCACTTCGCCAAGTCCATCGAACTGTCGGCGGCTCACAACCCCGAGACGGGAACGGTGGCGTGGCGCCTCCAACTCGACGCCGACGACACCGACCGCTGGCTGAACATCGCCTACTTCGGCAACGGCCCGAGGTCGCGGGCCAACGCGCTGCTCTCGGCGCTCGCCCCTGACCTGGCTGCTGCGCTTCCCGAGGCTCTACGCCGAGCAGACGAGCACAAGGCCGAAGCCGCGAAGTGGGGCAAGCAGTCCAACGAGCAGACACACCGAGCCATGCGTCTCAAGAACGAGCGCGATGAGGCCCGCGCACAGCTGGCCGAGGCTCTACGCCAGAGAGACGAAGCCCTCGCGGCGCTGGGAGCGATTGTCGAAGCGTGGGACCTTCCCGACGGTGGCCAGCCGTCCGGCATGGACCTCCACGGGAACCTGCTTTACGACCGCGACCCTCTCCTCGAAGCCGTAGAAGCCGGCCGCGCCCTCTCTGCTTCCCGTGAGCAAGGAGACGCGGAATGAGCGCGGACCTGTACGTCAGCGAGGGGGTCCACTGGCAGGACAAGTGCCAGGCGTCGGGCTGCCGCAACGAGCCGGTCGTGGTCGTGCGCTCGTGGAAGAACGGGCTGTGGCGGTGGCCGCTCTGCTTGGCGCACCGCTGGCACGTCGAGCAGCGGGAGGTGGACCGTGCCGGCTCTCGATAGCTCGCAGGTGGACGACTGGATTCCCCCCACCGTGGAACGCGCCTTCCTCGCCGCGAAGGACATCGTGAACGAGGTTGGGGTGCCGTCCTGCTCGAAGCGGCAGCTGGCCGAAGCCCTCGTGTACCTGGGTGAGCTCGCCGGCCTGGTCGACCCGTTGGAGCGTGCCTCGTGAGCCGCAAGCGCAACCTCAAGAACCAGACCCACGCGGTCCGCTACTGCCGGCTCATGCTCGACAAGGGGGGACTCACCCCCGAACGCGAAGCCGACCTCCGCCGCATTCTCGCTGACGCGGAGGAGTGGCTGTCCGGCCGGTGCTCCAAGTGCGGCCGGGAGCTGCTGGACCCGGAGTCGGTGGAGCTCGGCATGGGCCCGGAATGCCGCAGGCAAGAGCGGAGGAAGGCGTCGTGACCGTCCACCGCTTCCCCTCTGCTGACAAGGCACCCCAGTGGACGGAACGCCGAATCCTCGAGGAACTCAACCGGTTGCACCACCACGCGTCCCTGCACCCGATCGAGTTGTGCCGGCTGGTGTTCGGGACGACGAAGGTCAACGCGTCGGCGGTGAACTCCGCGTTGGGGAGGTTGCACAACCGTCGTCTGATTCGACGTTCGGGGCCATATGGGGGCGGCAGGTGCTGGCGGATTACGGAGGCAGGAAGGGCGGCGCTCGCGTTAGACGACGCGCTGGCCGAACCGTTCATGGGAGGGGGAGAGGCTTCGTGAAGTGGTGGGGTTCTGAGTGTGTGGCGTGCCACAACGCCACACCGGATTCGGTGGAGTGCGACAACTGCGGCTCGTCTGCGTACACGGTCGGGCTGTTCTACGAGGAGGACGCGTTCGCTGCGAAGTTGGCGCTAGCTGAGGGCGTGACTTCGTGACTGACACGAAGGAGCACCCGAACCTGGCGTCCGCGCTCGTCGCCGCGCTCGGGAAGCTGTCGGTGGTCGAAGCCGGTCAGACGGCGGACACCGGGTCGTACAAGTACCACTACGCGTCGATTGCCGACGTGGTGCAGGTCACCCGTCCCGTTCTCGCCGAGCACGGCCTGGTCGCGCTCACTCCGGTGAAGGAGCACAACGACGGCCTGGAATGCACCGTCGTCCTGCTGCACGAGTCGGGTCAGAGCATGGAGTTCGGACCGTTCCCGTTCCCCCACGGCCGGGACGCGCAGGCGACCGGGAGCATGGTGACGTACCACCGCCGCTACGCGCTGCTCTCCGCTCTCGGCATGGGAGTCGGGGACGACGACGACGGCGCCAAGGCGGTGCAGGGTGAGCGGCCGGCGCAAGCCACCCAGCAGGGACGCCAGGAGCTCACCAACCGGCTCGCCTCGCTCCCTCAGGAGCGGCTGGAGCAGGTGACCGCATGGTGGAAGGAGCAGGGGCTTCCGCTCATGGCGTCTGGGAAGCCGAACTCGTTGCGCCTCACAGCAGAACAGCAGGCCGTCGTCGTGGAGTTCTTGGACGGTCTCGAGTCAGCCGTCGGTTCCGGTGATTCCGGCCGGGGAGGAGGTGGTCCCGAACAGGCCACCGCCGGTTCCGACGGCAGCAAGACCGGCACGGGGTTGGACTCGGGCGTGCCTGCCCCTTCCGCTCCCTCCGACGACCCGGAGGTAGAGCGTGCGTCCGACCCCGTGCCGTCAGTGTCGTCGGAGGGGTCCGAAGCTGGGGCGAGTGAGCCTCCGGTTCCTATCGCTGATGCTGCGCCTAGCGGCGCCCCCTCCGACGACGACCTTCCCCAAGAACTACTGGACATGCCGGAGAAGGGGCCTGCCGGGGCGCGCAAGTCCTTGGAGAAGGCGCAGCCGGCGAGGAGGAGAGGATGAGCGCCTACGAGACGGTCGCGCCTCACTGCCTGCACTGCCGTTCCGACCGCGTCTCGAAGGTGGCCGACTACGGGTCCGCTCTCGGCGTCTTCCACTGCGCTGACTGCCACGCGGAGCAGGTGCTCTACGCGGAGGACCTGTCGTGACCGCGGCCCTTCTCGACTTCCCCCGCTCCTGCGGACCCTGCCGAAGGGGTTGGCATGAGGGGTGCGCGCTCATCGGCTGCCATTGCAGGTTGACGGAGGCGTGCGAGCGGAACGCCAGGGTGACGCTCGAGAGGGAGCGCCGGCCGTGACCGACGTAACCCCCAACTTCCGCGAGACAGGGGAGTGCGGCTGCGGGTGCGGGTCGTATGGCTCCCTGAAGAAGCCGTGGCGTGACGGCTCCCGCTGCGTCGCCCGCAAGTGCCGGTGCAAGCGGTGCCTGGGAGCGCAGAACCGGAAGCGGGGCGACGCGAAGGCGTCGAAGGTCCGCAAACGGCTCGGCCTGGTCGGAGCCGGCACCCGCCACGAGGAGCTGTGGGGTGGGCCGGTGCGAGTCGAGTCCAAGTCCGGCGCCCAGGCCCGCCCTCCGGTGACGGCGCACCTGAAAGCGAAAGCGCAGTCGGAGCAGGCGAGATCATTGGGGGACACCCGCCCGTTCATGGGGGCGTTCACCCCGGACGGCTCCTCGAAGCCGGTCTACACGATTGGTGACGACGAGCTCGAGGCCGTCGTCTTCGCATTGGCACAAGCGTGGGGATTCGGAGGGGCGGCATGACGGAACGGGCGGAAGAGGGGCGACTCGTCGCTGCCTCTCACGAGGCCGTGATGACCGAACGGCGTGGCCTGTTCCGCGTCATCTGCGGCTGCGGCTGGGTGTCGGACTTCGCCGCCATCCCGTTCGTCGAGGCCGACCATGACGCCCATCTAGGGGAGGTGCGCCGTGGCGAACTCTGAGCGGGCGGGAAACGAGCCAATGGATGACGACGAGATCGAGGCCGAGATTCGACGCCTCCTGGGCACGGAGCCGACCGCTCCACCCGAGCCTGCGGGGTCGACCACGGACAAGCCCCGCAAGATCGTGGTCTGCCATCCCGACCTGTACCAGCAGGTGCAGAAGGCAGTCGTGGCGCTCGGCCACGGCGACGTGCTGGTGCAGCCCAACCGCTACGTGCCAGGCACCGACGCCATCTATGTCATCGACAACCCGAAGGGCCTGGGGCTGTGAGCGGGGCGGCTCTCGACGTCAACGACATGACCGCAACGACGACAGGAGACGACCGATGGAGCTGATCGCTGCGGATCTTCGCAGGGCCTCGGACATGTTCGCTGTGCTCGACAACGCGGCGAAGGTGGACGGCGCCGCGGAGGTGACGCTCATCTACCGCGCCGAAGGCGGCGAGCGGATCACGGTCGCCTACGGCGAGTCCGCCGAGCCCGCCATCGTCGGCATCGAAGAGGTGCCCGAGCCGACAGCGGTCGTCCCGATCACCGAGCGAACCGAGGACGGATTCACGACTACCTGTCTCGTTCGCCTCACGGTGGCCGACCCCAACCAAGGGGCCATGGGTCGCTACCACACGCCCGAGAACGTCACCGAGTGGCTGCGGCAGCTCGTGGAGACGGCGCCCCCGCTCGGCGTCCGCGTCAGGGTCATCCGTGAGTTCTGAGCGGGCGGCTTACGACGCTCTCGTGGAACACTTCACGTTCCACCCGAGAGGCGACGCCGAGGGCATCGCACACAACGCCATCGCCGTGCTGAGGCGACTGCCCGTCGACCAGCGCATGGAAGCGATGGGGATGGTCCCCGTGAAGTACGTCTCCGTCTGCGAGCACGGCCACGGCGACGTGGATGCCTACTGCGACCGAGGTCACTGGACGAGCACGGGTGAGCCCAAGACCAGGGCATGGCGGGCACGGCTTCCCGTCGACGATCTGTTGAGTCGCACCCTCTCAGCCGAACAGCCAACGCCCGACGCTACTCGTAGCGGGCCTGAGACCACCCCCGTGGTGCCGTGACCGGTGGCAGCCACCCGCAAGGAGAAGGAGGACGAGATGTGCCGCATGGTGCGTGACCTCCTGACCTTCATCGCGGACACGCGGCGGGGTTGGTCCGACCGTCCCCCTGACGCTGCCGCCGGCTGGGAGCCGACCGGGGTTCGCGTCGACCCGGACATGCACGAGTACGTCTACAAGAGGAGCGCCTGACATGGCCTCTGACCACGCCCGGGTGCTCCGGGCCATTTGGCAGGACGAGGACTTCGTGGCGCTCTCCATGGACGCGCAACGGCTGTACCTGCTGCTCCTGTCGCAGCCGAAATTGACGTTCTGCGGGTCGCTGGATTACCGGCCGGACCGGTGGGCGA
>CAYTRA010000150.1:4460-6484 GCA_964439675.1 uncultured Dehalococcoidaceae bacterium | reverse complement strand
CGGCCAGGCCGCGTGCGCGGGCAACGAAGCGCGCCAGGGGCGGGATCGCGGGGTGCTGGCAGCCCGGCTGGGCGTGCCCGGCGATGGCCGTGGCCAGGCCCGCCGGGAAGCGCCAGTGGAGGGCCAGCGCGCCGCCCACCTCCGCGTCCGTGTAGCCGAAAAGGTCGCGCTCCGCCTCGTGCAGCGTCACGCCGGTACGGCGGGCCAGGCGGCGAGCCTCCGCGAAGGCCGCGGGCTCAGCCTGCGCCAGCGCCAGCCGGCCGATGTTGTGCAGGACGCCGGCGGTGAACGCCTCGTCCTGGTGCTGCTGCGCGGAGCGCGCCAGCATCTCCGCCAGCATCCCCACGGCCACGGAGTGCCGCCAGAACGCCTCGGCGTCAATGTCCTCGCTGGACGGCATCGCCTTCATCGCGCAGGCCGCCAGTGCCGCGGAGCGGACCTGGCGGAAGCCCAGCAGCACCACGGCGTCGCGCACCGTCGTGATGCGGCGCGGGAAGCCGTAGTAGGCGGAGTTCGCCAGGCGCAGGATGCGGGCGGTCAGAGCGAGGTCGGAGGAGATCGCCTGGGCCAACTCGTGAGCGGAGAAATGTTCTCCCTCTGCGATCTGCAGCACGTGGGCGGCTACGGCTGGCAGCGGCCTGAGATCGGCGATCTCCTCGACCAACGCATCGAGTCCGGTGGTCAGTGCGACACCGGACGTCGAACTCTCTGAATGCGGAACCCGGGGAGCCGCATCTGAGGGGTAGCGCGACTCCCCGGGAATACCCGCTCGACGCGGAGCGGCGCCGAGTGTGGTCATTCGATGTGTTCGTTCCTGAATTACCAGGGCAGGATCATCTCGGCGGAAGCCGAGGCGGCGCTGGCAACGAAGACGGCGGCGGTGATGGCGGTGGCGGTGGCGGTAGTGATGAGGCGGCGCATGATTTCTCTCCCCGTGTGAGCGGCGCTGGCCGTGTGTACGAGCCGGATGACGGGGCTGAAACTACGGGGGGACCTCTTACCAACTTCTCGCCAGATTGTGACCGCAGTCACAAGAGTGGTAGATTTAACAAGATTCAGGTCTCAGCGCCCCGATTCTACAACAAGCATTGTCAGAGACCGGCACCAAACGAGTCGTCCAGCGCCTCCCCGGAGAGCACCCGCTGGTACAACTCCCGCACCCGCGAGGACGGCTGAGACCCCAGTTCGCTGCGCAACTGGTCGTGCAACCGACGGTAGGCGCGCGTCGCCAGGTCCAGGTTGCCCCGCCGCACGTGCGCCTCCATCAGCCGCAGCGTCGCGTCCTCGTTCAGCGGGTCCACCTCGATGACCGCCTCCGCCATGGTCGCCGCCTCCGCCGCGTCCCCTCGGTGGAGGGCCGCCGAGGCCAGCGCGAGCATGGAGGACAGGTACATCTCCTCGTACCTCCGCCGGGCATCCTCCGCCCACTCGGACTCGAAGGAGGACGCAAACGGGCCGCGATACAGCCCCACCACCTTGCCCAGGCCCTCCACCCAGTCGTCCGTCCCCGGCTCCGCCTGGTCCGTCTTGCGGGCGTACTCCTCGAACTCGGCAGCGTCGTAGGAGACATCGAAGTCCGGGTTGACCTGGTAGCCCCCGGCAGACTGGATGACCACCTGCGGGTGGATCGCCTTGCGCAGGCGGTACAGCGTGGTGTGGAAGGCGCTGTTCAGCTGCTTGGGCCCCACGTCCGGCCACAGTTCCAGCGCGATCTCCTCCTTCCGCATCGGGCGGCCTCGATGCAGCAGGTAGAAGAAGAGTTCCTTGGAGCGCTCACTGCGCCACTCCATGTCCTGGATCGGCCGCCCGTCCACCGTCACGCGAGCGCCCCCGAACGCCTCCGCGCGCACGCGGAACGCGGCCGGCAGGTCAGCCTCCCGTGCGGGCTCGGAAGGCGGACGGATGCGGCTCAGGAGCGCCCGGTAGTACTCGCCGCCCACGCGCCGAGCCACGGCGTACTCCACCAGGTCCGGCATCTGCCGGGCCTCGAGCCAATTCACGGGCAATTGACAGGGACCGACAAG
>CAYTRA010000150.1:0-4450 GCA_964439675.1 uncultured Dehalococcoidaceae bacterium | reverse complement strand
TGGTCGTACCCCAGGTCCTGCGTGATCCCGTGGACTTCCGCCAGGTGCTCCAGCGCCTGCTGCCGGCGCCGTCCCAGGTAACACGCATTCGCCAGCAGCAACCGCGCGATCGCCTGCTCCCGTCGCGCGCCGGACTCCTGCGCCTCCGCCACCGCCCGCTCGAGGATCGCGAGCGCCTCCTGGTACTCCTGCTGGCCGATCAGCGTCGCGCCGATGCCGGCGCGGAAGCGCGCCTGCTGGAGGAGCGCCCCGCTCTGCTCCGCTGACCGCAGCCCGTGGTCCAGCAGCGTCCGCGCGCGAGCGAACTCGCCCCGCTCCCGGTAGCACATCGCCAGCCCATAGGTGGCCGCCAGGATCAGCGCCGGGTCGTCGATCTCCTGCGCCTCGTGGATGGCGACGGTGTAGAGCGTGATGGCGTTCTCGAGGCGCCCCAGGTCCCGCTCGACGGTCGCTAGGCCCTCTTTGCCGTACGCCTCGTAGCGGTGGTTGCCGATCTGGCTGGCGCGCGTGACCACGCCGTCGAACGTATCGCGCGCGGTCTCCAGTTCGCCCAGCATGTGCTGGACGTTGCCCATGTTGTTCATGGTGCCGATCTGCGCCTGCGGGTCGGCCAGCATCCGCCAGCGTCGCTGCGCCGAGGTGAACTCGGACATGGACTCCGCCAGGTCGCCGGAGTAGTACGTCGTGACGCCCAGCACGTCGTGTGACTCCGCGCTGCGGTGTACGTCGCCCGAGGCCTCGAAAGCGCCCACGGCCTCTTCCAGTCGCTCGCGGGCGGCGGGGAACTGGCCCGCGCGCACCAGCGTGACGCCCTCCTCGAAGTCGATCTCCGCGTACACGGCGTGGCCGTCCGACAGGCTCTCGTACGCCGCCTGCCGCGCGCGCCGGCACGACTCGATGGCGTCGGCGAGGCGGCCCAGGTCGCGATAGGCGATGCCGCGGTACAGCAGCACGCGCACGCGCTGCTCGTCCTCCAGCCGCCCACCCTCCTCGATGCGGTCCAACCTCGCGAGGCACTCCTGCCGCTGGCCGAACTTGGCCGCGAGGCGCGCCCGCACCAGGGCCAGGTCCGCCTCCTCCTGCAGGACTTCCTCAGGCAGCCGGTCGATCCAGCCCGCCAGCGTGCTCCACTCGCCGCGCTGGTACAGGTCCTCGCGCGTGTCGTACAGCTCGCGCACCACCTCGCCCCAGTCGCCCGCGGCGATCGAGAGGTCCACAGCCGTCACGAGGAGCCCTCGACGAGCGCACAGCGCCGCTGCCTGGCGCCGCAACTCCTGCAGCCGCCCCGGCTCCTCGCGCTCCAGGCGCGTCACCAGGTGCTCCCGGATCAGCGCGTGCATGCGGTACCACTCGCCACCGCCGTCGCTGTCCGCCAGCCGTGCGAGGAAGCGGTTGCTCTGCTCCAGTTCGCGCAGGACGGCCGCGGCCTGATCGTTCCGGGTGAGGGCCTGCGCGAACTCGCGGTCGAACGTGGGGAGGACCGAGCAGGCGGTGAGCATCTCCAGTTGGTGCGGCGTCAGGCGGTCCAGCACCTCCTGGTCGATGAACTGCGCGAGGATGAACTCGAGTTCGGGCGCGGCCTGCCCCGGCTCGTCCTGGTCGACGTGGTCCGCCATCACGGCGAGCGCCGCGGCCCACCCGTCCGCGCGCCGGATGAGGGTGGCCCTCGCCTCTCCCTCCGGCACCCGCGACTGGTCGAGGAAGGCCGCGGCTTCCTCCGGCGTGAACACCAGGTCGCGCGCTCCCACGGTGGCCACCCGCCGCTGCGCGGTCAGCCGCGCCAGCGACCCCAGCGAGGGCCATGAGCGCGAGAGCAGCAGCAGGCGCATGTTCATCGGCACGGAGCGGACCAGCGAGTCCACCACGCGCATCGCCTCGGGCGCGCCGTCCAGAACGTGCAGGTCGTCCAGCACCAGGACGAACAACTCGTCGATGTCCACCGCGGCAGCGGCGGCGATCTCGGCGACCACGGCCGCGGCCGCCGAGGGCTGACCGCCGGCTTCGAGGCGTTGCGCCTGCTCCTCCAGCGCGGGGGGGAACACGCGCCGGATGGCGGCAACCACGTTGCCCACCAGCGCCAGCGGGTCCGCGTCCTGTTGGTCCAGGGAGAGCCAGGCCAGCGGGATGCCGGCGTCCTCGCACCAGTCCACAGCCAGCGTGGACTTGCCGTACCCGGCCGGCGCCGTGATCAACGTCACGTCGTACTCGAGCGCGTCCTCCAGCAGGGCGTGCAGACGCTCCCGACGGATCGTGTCGCCGCGGCGTCGCGGCGGGACGAGCTTCGGCAGGAAGCGCCGCTGCGGGCGTCGAGACGGCCGCTCTGGCTCAGGGCTCCCGACGGGATGGAGCGTCACGCCGGTATTCTAGTCCGAACGCCCGGCACGCGAACCCGGGATGCACCCGAATGGATCGAGGCAGACCGTGCCCGACCCCTCCGAACTCGACGACACCGCCACCACCGCTGGCGCCGCGGGCGCCGAGGGCGAACCCGCCCCCACCCGGCCGCGCGACGAGATCGAGTTCCTCCGCACCTACGAGGCCACCACGCTCTGGAAGCCGCAGGTGGTGGCCGACAACGTCCTCACCGGCATCTTCCTGGCCGACACCACCTATCGAGGCCCCCTCGCGGCGCTCCTGCTGCAAGAAGCAGTGGAGGCAGCCCGTCGGCTCGCCGCTGTCTGGCACGCCCTGGCCGATCGAGGCGTCTCGGTGCCGCGTCGCCTCCAGCAGCCGTTGCCCGGCGCGGCGCCGTGGGCAGCCATGGCCACCGAAGTCGGCATGACCGAGGATCCGCGCGACATCCTCCGGACGCTGGGGGTGGACGAGAGCGCGCAGGAGAGCGCGACAGAACTCGTGGAGTTCGGCGGCCTCTCGTGGTTCACGGACGCCATCCGCGCCGCCGAGGCCGGCCCGCCCGCCGTCACGGTCCTCCCCGGCCAGCCCGCCACCCTGGTCTGGTCCGGCCACGACGCCTCCGGCGCACCGGCCGAGGCCTACGTCACGCTGGAGGACGACGCCGTCATCGCCCTCGGCGACGCGACCGGCGACTTCGTCACGTGGGCACGGGACTTCCTGGGCGCCTACATCGACGCCAGGACCGGCGCCAACCGCTAGTCGCGTGCGAGCATCGCCACCAGGATGCCCGTCGCGACAGACACGTTGAGCGACGTGACCGACTCCCCTCGAGGGGCGATGCGACAGACTTCGTCGCAGGTCTCCAGCGTGAGGCGGCGCAGCCCGGACTCCTCGTTGCCGACCACCAGCAGCCACGGCCGGTCGCGCGGCACGTCCTGCACGTCACGCTCCGCGTGCTCCGAGGTGCCCAGCACCCAAACGCCGGCGGCCTTCGCCGCCTCCAGAGCGCGCCGCAGGTTCTTCTCCACCGCGAACGGCACCGCCTCCACGCCCCCGCTGGCCACGTCATAGACCACCGAGGTCAGCGGGGCCGCCCGCACGTCCGTCGTCACCAGCCCGCGCACGCCAAAGAACGCCGCTGCCCGGAAGATCGCCCCCACGTTGTGCGGGTCCTGCACCTCGTCGAGCGCCAGCCACAGCCCCCCGCTCGCCGGGTCCGCGAACACCTCATCGAGGTGCACCGCCGCACGCTCCCGCACCAGCGCTTCCGCGCCAGCCCGACCGCCGCCCTCGCGCTGCCGTCGGTCGGCCTCGAAGGCACGGACCGGCCGCCCCAGTCGCTCCGCCTCCGCCGCCACCCGCTCCCACGCCCCGTGCGCCCGCCCGCCGGGCAGCCGCACCTCCTCGACGTCCCCGGGACGCGAGGAAAGCGCGGCCAACACACTGTGCGGATTCCGGAGCGTCAACATGACGCGACGGTACGGCAGCGCGCGGCTGAGCGGCACCGCCCGGTATCGGACAGGAGGATGGCGGCAGGTGGAGCACTCTCATGCTCAGTTGGCCCGACTGCACTCGATCCGGCAGCAGGAGCGGATTCGGCAAGAACGAACGACACCCCCGATTGCCCACCAGGCCCCCACACGAGACTTCCGCCACCACACCCGTCGTGTATCCTGAGCAGGCACACCCTCGGAGGGTCCGTTGCTGGCATAAGACCGGGCGAATCGTGCTTCACCAGCCGCGCACTACCGCGCGGCTTCCGCCCGGGCACGGCCTCCTCGGCCGGTTCCTGACTGACGCAGACGGCAGCACCACCTCGCCCCCAACGCGACGCAATCGCGCCGCCCGGCAGCCGTCCGCGCCATCGAGGGGTCCCATGTTGCGATTCGAGCACGTCACGCGGCGCTACGGGCCGCGCACGGTGCTGCCGGGCGTCTCGGCCGTGGTCAACGCCGGCGAGGTCATCGGCGTCGTCGGCCCGAACGGCAGCGGGAAGTCCACGCTGCTGCGCATCGCTGCGGGCGAACTGCCCGCGGACGGTGGCCGCGTGGAGGTCACGCCCGGCCACCGCGTCGCGTTCCTCCACCAGGCCCTC
>CAYTRA010000149.1:0-6514 GCA_964439675.1 uncultured Dehalococcoidaceae bacterium | reverse complement strand
GCGTGCCGCCTTCCACCACGTGCGCGCCCAGGCGCTCGTAGGCCCTCAGGTGGGTGCCCTCCGCCAGGAGGTGCAGGTCCAGGTCGCTGAGCCACGGCTTCACGCGGCGCCCTCCGGCGCGATACCCGCGACGATGCGGGCCAGGCCCTCGATGGGGATGGCGACCCAGTCCGGGCGGTAGGCGAGTTCGTACTCCACCTCGTGCAGCGCCTTGTCCAGCAGGTGCAGTTGCAACAGCAGCGACTGCTCCTCCGGTGCTGCCGGTATGAAGGAGGCGTCACCCGCCGCCTCCAGGTACCCGTCCAGGAAGGCGGCGCCGGCGCGCTCTTCCCACCAGGTGGCCCAGGTGGCCAGGCGTTGCATTGCGGGCTCCACGTCCGGGTGCTGGAGTTCCTCGCTGGAGCGGGCTGTGACGCTGGCGTAGCCGAAGGAGCGCAGCATGCCGGCCAGGTCCGTGAACGGGCTGGTCTTCGCGCGCCGCTCCTCGATGGGCAGTCCCACCTCGCCGCCGTAGTCGATGACCACGAAGCCGGCGTCGACGACCAATACCTGGCCCAGGTGGTAGTCCCCGTGCACGCGCGTCCGGGTGGCCGACACGCCGCTTCGAGGCACCTCGCGCAGCCAGCGCCGGACGCGCGGGAGCGCGTGCAGGATCGAGGCTGCGTGCTCCGCCGACGCACCCTCATTCCGGCTCAATCGCCTGATCTCGCGCTCCAGCCGTGCGAGCCGCGCGCGCACCCGGTCGGCGTCGCGGCGCAGGTCCGCCTCGGTGAGCGGTTCCGGCTCGAAGGCAGCGTCGCCGTGAGCGTCCGCGAGGGCGAGGTGCATGCGAGCCGTGGCCTCGCCCAGCGCTCGAACCTCCTCGGCGTAGTCGGGGGCGGCGACGAGGCCGGCGTCCGCTTCCGGCGGGGTGGCCTCGCGCGCCTCCTGGGCCGCGCGCAGGTCACGGGCGAGGGAGATCGCGTCGCTGCCGGTGAGGCCGGGCGCGGTCTCGCCGCCGCGGTCGTCCAGGAAGTGCCGGCAGGCGGCGACGAGCCAGTCCCATCCACTGCTGCGCGCCCACACGAACTCGTGCGCGACCGCGATAGGAGCCGAGGCCGCCTCCGTCTCGAGGACATGGGCGCCGATCAGGCGAGGGCTGACCTCGCCGCCGGGGGTCCGCGAGAGGTGGAGGCCGACCTCCAGTTCCGGGTGCGGTTCCGGCTCGAAGCGGCGGAGCACCTTCACCTGGACCTGGCTGCCGAAGCGCAGGGTGGTGTTGCTCTGCTCCTCCGAGGGCCGGACGACCGGAGCGTCCTCGTCCAGTGACTCGTAGAGCGTGCGGAAGCCAGGGAAGGTGCGCCCTCGGAGGGTGGCGCTGCGTCCTGCGGTGTCACGTTCGGCGGCGAGGCGCGCGAGCAGGTCGTGGACCACCGCGTCGGATGCGGTGGCGTCGTACAGGATGCCGGTACCCCTCGCGGAGCGCACGCGCGCGACAATCGAGGCGGGGGACTCCTCCTGGAGGCGGCGCGCGGCCCGGCCGGTCGCGACGCCAAGCGTGAGGACGTACGTCTCGCCTCGTGTCTCATCTGAGGCGTCGTTGTCCTCGTTCGGTGGGGCGTCCGCCAGCATGAGCCACGCGGGGGCGGCGCCGCCTGCGAGTGGCACCACGTGATGCGTGGACACGGTGGCGCCCGCCTCGCGGCTCCCGCCATACCACCGCTGGCGCGCGAGGAACGCGGGGAGCAACTCGCGCTCCAGCGTGCGCAGGGCCTGGTCGCGCAGCAGGGCATCCCAGTCGTCCTGCACCTCCAGTACCGGTAGCGTCTCGTCGTGGGGCGCTTCGGCGGCGGGTTCCGGCACCAGGTCGAACCAGTAGAAGGCGTGCGGGCCGAGTGTGAGGAAGTACGGCGACTCCTCGATGATCGGGAACTCCTGCTGGCCGATTACCTCGCGGAGGGCCATGCCCGCGTAGGCGGAAAGGTCGAGTTCCGCGGGCTGCACGAAGCGCGAGAGGTTGGCGACCACCAGCGTCACCTCCTCCCCGTACCGCCGCACGAAGGCGAGGATGGCGCGGTTGGAGGGGTGCAGCATCTCCATGTCGCCTCGGCCGAGCGCCGGCCGGCGGCCACGGAGGGCGAGCATGCGCCGCATCCAGTTCAGGAGGGACGAGGGGCTGCGTTCCTGCGACTCCACGTTGACGGCCTGGTAGCCGTACACGGAGTCCATGACCAGCGGCAGGTAGAGGCGGTGCGGGTCAGCCCTCGAGAAGCCGGCATTGCGGTCCGGGTTCCATTGCATGGGGGTGCGGACGGCGTCGCGGTCGCCGAGGAAGACGTTGTCGCCCATGCCGATCTCGTCGCCGTAGTAGAGGATCGGGGTCCCCGGCAGCGAGAACAGCAGCCCGTGCAGCAACTCGATGGCGCGGCGGTTGTTGTCCAGGAGCGGGGCGAGGCGGCGACGGATGCCGACGTTGATCCGGGCGCGGGGGTCGGCGGCGTAGATCGCGTACATGTAGTCGCGCTCTTCGTCCGTCACCATCTCCAGGGTGAGTTCGTCGTGGTTGCGGAGGAAGAGCGCCCACTGCGCCGACTCCGGGATGGGCGGCGTGCGCTCCATGATGTCGATGATGGGCCGGCGGTCCTCCTGCCGGAGGCTCATGAACAGGCGCGGCATGATGGGGAAGTGGAACGCCATATGGCACTCGTCCCCGTCGCCGAAGTAGGCGCGGACGTCGTCCGGCCACTGGTTCGCCTCCGCCAGCAGCATGCGGTTGGGGTAGTGCTCGTCAACGAAGGCGCGCCACTCCTTGAGGATCGCGTGCGTCTCCGGGAGGTTCTCGTTGTTCGTGCCCTCGCGCTCGACGAGGTAGGGGACGGCGTCCAGGCGCAGACCGTCCACGCCGCGGTCGAACCAGAACTTCATCACCCGCAGGATGGCGCGACGGACCTGGGGGTTGTCGTAGTTCAGGTCCGGCTGGTGGCTGAAGAAGCGGTGCCAGTAGTACTGGCCAGCCGTGGGGCTCCACGCCCAGTTGGAGGTCTCCGTGTCCGTGAAGATGATGCGCGTACCGGCGAGCGCCTCGTCCGTGTCGCTGAAGACGTACCAGTCGCGGGCGGGCGACCCCTTGGGCGAGGAGATGGCGCGCTGGAACCAGGGGTGCTGGTCTGACGTGTGGTTCACCACCAGTTCCGTGATCACCTTCAGCCCTCGGCGGTGCGCTTCGCGTACGAAGCGGCTGAAGTCGCGCATGGTCCCGTAGTCCGGGTTGATGGCGGTGTAGTTCGCGATGTCGTAGCCGCCGTCACGCAACGGCGAGGGGTAGAACGGCAGCAGCCAGAGCGCGGTGACGCCGAGTTCCTGCAGGTAGTCCAGCCGGTCGATCAGGCCGGGGAAGTCGCCGATGCCGTCGCCGTTGCTGTCCGAGAAGGCACGGACATGCAACTCGTAGATGATCGCGTCCTTGTACCAGGTGGCCTCGGCCTCCTCCGGCGTCAGGATCGCTGTCGTCGGTGGCGTCTCCACGAGGCCGGGCGACCCATCCTCGCGGACGCCTCGAGTGGCGGCGACGGCCTCCTGTGCCACGTCCTGGCTCGTCACGTCGGTCACGGACGGATGCCCTCCGCTGCGGGAGCGCCCTCGGGGGGTTCGAACGCGAAGACCTGAGCCGGCCGCGCGGGATCGAGGTGGAGGTAGTTCCACTCCCCCTGCCACACGTAACGGCGGTCAGAGAGCAGTTCGTGCACCACGAACGGCGCACCCTCGTCCAGGCCGAGCGCGGCGAGGGGCAGGCCGACGCTGCCAGACTGCGCCGCGTGAGGGTCGAGGTTCACCGCCGTGAGGATGCGGTCGCGCCCGTCCGGGGACGACTTCACGTACGCGACGATCTGGTCGTTCGCGATGGGGAGGAACCACAGGTCGTGGTTGTACTGGAGCGCTGCGTGCTCTCGGCGGATCCGGTTCCACTTGGTGATCTCGCCGGCGATGGAGTGCGGCGCGTCCCACTCGCGAGGGCGCAACTGGTACTTCTCGGAGTCCAGGTACTCCTCTGACCCCGGGTGCGCGGGATCGCGCTCCAGCAGTTCATAGCCGCTGTAGATGCCGTAGGTCGGCCCCAGCGTGGCGGCGAGTGCGAGGCGCGCGAGGAAGGCGGGGCGGCCTCCGGCCTGCAGGTACTCGTGCAGGATGTCCGGGGTGTTCACGAAGAGGTTGGGCCGGAAGTAGTCGCGGAGCGGGCCGCGGGTGAGTTCGGTGAAGTAGTCCTCGATCTCCGCCTTCGTGTTGCGCCACGTGAAGTACGAGTACGACTGCGAGAAGCCGAGTTTCGCCAGGGCGGCCATGCGCTTCGGGCGGGTGAACGCCTCCGCCAGGAAGATCGCGTCCGGGTGCTGCCGCCGCACGTTGTCGATGAGCCACTCCCAGAAGCGGAATGGCTTCGTGTGCGGGTTGTCCACCCGGAAGATGCGGACGCCGTGGTCCACCCAGAAGAGCGTGACGGTCAGCAACTCCCGCCAGAGGGCTTCCCAGTCCGCCGCGTCGAAGTCCAGCGGGTAGATGTCCTGGTACCGCTTCGGCGGGTTCTCCGCGTAGCGGATGCTGCCGTCCGGCCGGTGGCGGAACCACTGAGGGTGCTCTCGCACCCAGGGGTGGTCGGGCGAGCACTGGAACGCCAGGTCCAGGGCGACCTCCAGTCCGTGCCCGCGCGCCTCCGCCACGAACCAGTCGAAGTCCGCGATGGTGCCGAGGCCGGGGTGGACGGCGGTGTGGCCGCCCTCGGCGGAGCCGATGGCCCACGGACTTCCGGGGTCGCCGGGTTGCGCCCCGAGGGTGTTGTTGGGCCCCTTGCGTTCCGTGACGCCGATGGGGTGGACCGGCGGCAGGTAGAGGACGTCGAAGCCCATGGAGGCGATGTCGGGGAGCCGGCGGGCCGCCTCGCGGAAAGTGGCGCTGCGGGTGGGGTCGGGTGTCTCCGAGCGGGGGAACATCTCGTACCACGAACCGAAGCGTGCGCGAGGGCGGTCCACCCACACGGACAGCACCCGCGCGTAGGCGGCATCGGCGGAGCGGTCACGGGTGCGGGCCATCCCCTCGGCGAGGGCGGCGTCGCTCGCGACGCGCAGGCGTTGTGGTACATCGAGTTCGCCCGAGCGCAGCCAGGTGGCGGCGGGAAGCAGCAACTCGCGGTCGTGCTGGTCGCCGCGCTCGGCCGCCTCCGCCAGCAGCGCCGCGCCCTCCAGGAGTTCGCCCTCGACATCCCAGCCGGCCTCCACGCGGCGGCGGAGGTCGGTGAGCCAGGTGCCGAAGCGGTCCACCCACGCGATTGCTGTGTACTCGTAGCAGCCGAGCTGATCCGGCGTGAACGAGGCGCGCCACTCGTCGTTGCCGAGCGCGGACATGGGCGTCTCGCACCACTCGATGTCGCCGGCCCGCCGGTGGAGAAGGCGCACGGCGAGTTCGTCGTGGCCGTCCGCGAAGGCATGCACGGTCACCTCGAACGTGTCGCCGGCGACGCCCTTCGCCGGGTAGCGCCCGGCGTCCACCTCCGGGAGCACGGCGTCCACCACGGCACGTGGGGGCGGGGGGAGCGGCCTCGACGTCTCGGTCATGCGAGGCGGAAGACCGAGACGGACTCGCCCGCGGCGATGTAGGCGCCGCCGTCCGTCCAGCGCTGGCGGCGGGACTGATCTGTCTCGATGGCGATGCGCCACTCTTGGCCGCCTCGCAGCGCCGGCAGCGTGAACTCCACGTCCTCTTCGCCGGCGTTGAAGATGAGCATCAGGGTGTCGCCCACGATGCGGCGGCCCTCCGGGTCCACCTCGTCGATGGCGTCGCCGGCCAGGCGGACGCCGAAGCAGCGTCGCCAGCCCTCCTTCCAGTGGTCCTCGCTCGCCTCCACGCCGTCCGGGATGAACCAGGTGATGTCCCGCTGCTCCGCGCCGCCGGGGCGGCGACCCTGCATGAAGCGGCGGCGCCGCAGCACCGGTTGCTTCTGGAACAGGCGCACCATGGCCCCGGTGAAGCGCAGCAGGTCGCGCTGCCACGGCAGCAGGTCCCAGTTCACCCACGAGATCTCGTTGTCCTGGCAGTAGGCGTTGTTGTTGCCACCCTGCGTGCGCCCCATCTCGTCGCCGCCCAGGAGCATGGGCACGCCCTGGGAGAGGAAGAGCGTGGCGATGAAGTTCCGCATCTGGCGCTGGCGGCGTGCGTTGACCTCCGGATCGTCGGTCTCGCCCTCGATGCCGAAGTTGCGGCTCAGGTTGTCGTTGTGGCCGTCCTGGTTGCCCTCGCCGTTGGCCTCGTTGTGCTTCTCCTGGTACGTGACCAGGTCGCGGAGGGTGAAGCCGTCATGCGCCGTGACGAAGTTGATGCTGGCGTACGGCTTGCGGCCGTCCTCCTCGTAGAGGTCGGCGCTGCCGGCGAGGCGGGTGGCCATGCCGGGCATCTGGTCCGGGTCGCCGCGCCAGAAGCGGCGCACGGTGTCGCGATACTCGCCGTTCCACTCGGCCCAGCCGTGGGGGAAGTTGCCCACCTGGTA
>CAYTRA010000148.1:1375-6587 GCA_964439675.1 uncultured Dehalococcoidaceae bacterium | reverse complement strand
ATGCGCGGCATTCGGGCATGATCGCGCGCCCACAAGGCGGCGGCAACGTTGACAGGGGCGCGAGTCCGGGCCACCTTCATTGCTACCGATGACTCAACAGACAAACGACTCCACCTCGGAAGCACTCGCGCTCGCGTTGCGGCTGTGGCCGCAGGCCCGGGACAACGGCGCCGTGGACGACCCCACGCAACTGGACGCGCTGCTCGCCACGCTCGGTAAACCCGGTGCGCCCGGACTCGATGGGGGCGTGACCGGCACCTTCGCCGCCTTCGCTCCGGAGCAGGAGGCGCTGTTCACGCTGCCGACGGGCGAACGGCCGGCCTCGGATGCCGAGGGGCGGCTGCTGGCGCACATCCTCATCAGCCGCACCCTGCAGGCCGCCGGGCTCCACGTGGACCGGCGCGTCCAGCGCGCCATCGGACACGCGTACGCGGTCACCTGGTGCGTGCGCGGCGCCTACGAGGCGTCGCCGCTCGTTCTCGCTAGCACGCTGTGGCTCGTGGCACTGGACCCGCTGCGGAAATCTGACCGGCCGCTGCCCATCGAATGGGAACCAGCGCTGTACCAGGACCCGGAGCGGTGGGACACGGACTACCGCCTGTTCAGCCACTACGACATCCGAGAGCGCGCGCTGGACTGGGTCATGTACGCCTCGATCGACCGGTCCAGGCACGCGGGCTGCTCCATGTGGACCATCGTGGAGCCGCTGCTGCGCCTGGCGGACGACCGCGCCTTCCAGGCGCTGGCGGGCTTCGCCGAGGCGTCCGACACGGAGGAGGAGGACCTCCCCGCCCTCGCCGTCCTCGAACGCGGCCGCATCGAGGGCCTGCTGCGCGCCTTTAGCGCGCAGTCCCGACAGCGCCGGGCGGGCGGCGAGTAGGCCTACCCCAGCGCCACCTGCTCGCCGGGTTCCTCGGTGTCGCCGAGGGTGGGGGCGGCGGCGAGTTCCATGATCTCGGCCAGCACCTTCAGGAGTTCGTCATCGTTGGGGCGGGCCATGTCCGGGATGTGGTAGCCGCCGAAGGCGTCCACCACCTGCTTGTGGTCGTCGATGACGTAGTCCGGCACCATCGGCACGCCGAGGGCTTCCAACTTCTCGTGGTGCTTCTCCAGCGGCTTGATGAAGTAGTCCGTCACGAACTGGTCCAGGTCGTGACGCTTCATGTCCCAGCGGCGGATGCCCACGCCTGACCACACGTAGATGGTGTGGCCGGCTTCCTTCAGGGTGCGGAAGACGTGCTCCGTGTGGTTGCGGAGTTTGCCGTTCCACATGATCAGGGTGTTGTCGACGTCGAAGAAGACGTTGAGTGAGCGCTGCGGGCCAGCCGTCGACGGGTTCGGCGGTGGCTGCGGTCGCTCCTCGATGGGGTCGGTCACGAGAAGGCGATCCCTCCGTGGCGGGCGAGGAAGTCGCCCACGATCTCGTTGAAGCGCTTCGGGAGTTCGAAGTAGACCGAATGCCCGGCGCCGGGGACCTCCACATACTCGGAGTTCGGGAGTTCGTCCGCCAGTGCACGGATCAGCGGCGGCGGCGTCACGGCGTCCTCCGCCCCCACCATGCACAGCACCGGAACCTGGAGGGCGCGCACGTCCTCCAGCGTCGGGCCGTTCGGCACCGGCGGCAGGGGCGTCCCCTCTCGCGGTGGGTTGAGGCCCTCGATCTGGCGGTACAGGAACGCCTTCGCGGGCTCGTTCTCCTGGAATGACGCCGCCATCGCACGGTGCACGAGCGGCGTAGTGGTCGCGGTGGCGAGCGCACGAGCGCGCTCGCGCTGCTCCGGCCAGTCGAAGAAGCCCCACGTGTCCGCCATCACCACGGCCTTCACGCGCGCCGGTTGGCGGCACGCGTACCCCAGCGCAGCGCGCCCGCCCATCGACTGCGCGACGAGGAACACCTGCTCCGGCCCCAGGTGCTCGACCAGCGCCTCGAGGTCGTCGATGAAGCGCGTGCCGCCCTCGCCGGTGGCGTCCGCGGAGCGGCCGAAGCCTCGATGGTCGATGGCGATGCAGCGGTAGTGGCGGCGGAAGGTGGGGACCTGCTGCCACCAGGAGATGTGGTTCCCCGCGGCGCCGTGCAGGAACACCACCACCGGCCGCGCGCGGTCCTCGGGGGCGGTGTCCTCGTAGAAGAGGTCGATGCCGTTCACCGGTGCGGTTGGCATGGTTACTTCCTCCGGCGAGCCGGCGCCTTGTCCAGCCGCGTCTCCAGCGCCACCAGGCGGTCTTCCAGTTTCTGGTTCGCCTGTTCCAGTTCCTCGACCTGCTTGCGCAGGGCGTTGACCTCCTCGGGCTTCCCGGCCTTTTCCGCGATGCGCTTCGCGGCCACCTTGCACACGCGCCGCATCCGTCCGTCCAGCGCGCGCTGCGAGACGGCCCGCAGCGCGGGGATCGACTCGGGGTCGCCGACGGCCTGGAGGGCGCCCGCGGCGGTGGTCTGCACTCGCAGCCATGGGTCGTCCAGCAACTCCTCGAGGCGCTCGCGCACGCGGGTGCGGTCGGGCGCCGAGAGCCAGCGGTGCAGGTCGCCGAGACCGGCGGCTGCCGCGCGGCGCGCGTTCTGGTTCACGCCCCACTGCGTGTGCTCCAGCAGCACCGGCACCGCCTGCTCATCGCGCGACGCACCGAGGCCGGCGAGCGCGCCGGAGGTGATGACGTCGTTGTGCGCCGGACGGCCGAGGACGCTCGTGAGCACCTCGAACCCCTCGGGCTGGAGCGTCTTGCCGAGGGCGGCGGCAGCGGCGCTCTGCACGTAGTAGGAGCGGTCGCCCTCGCCGGAGAGGAGGCGCGTGAGCGCGGCTGCGGCCTGCTCGTCCCGGAAGTTGCCGAGCGCCGCCGCGGACGCGCGGCGCACCCGCGCGTCGCGCTCCTTCGTTCCCGCGATGAGGGCGTCCCGAGCCGCATCGCCCTTCGCCCGACCGAGGGCGGTCGCCACCTCCGCGCGGACGAAGTCGATCTCGTCCTTGTTCAGCAGCGCCTCGCGCAACGCCTCGACGGCGCCGGGCGACCCGACTTTTGCGAGGCCGCGCGCGGCTTCGATGCGGCCCACGGCCTCCGGGTTCTGGCGCAGGTTCGCCTTCAGCGACTTCTCACCGGGAGCGAAGTCGATGGTCTTCAGCACTCGATGGGCGGGGTCGATGGAGACGAACTCCGGCTCCGCTGCCATGGGGAACACTAACGCCTCGTGCGCGTCTCGCACCTCCACGGTGCGGCGCTCGAACTTGCCGTTCACCCAGAAGCCGATCTCCATGGGCACCTCGTAGACGGAGGTGAGGTTCTCGTCCGGCTTCTGCGTCTGCTGCAGAGTGACGGTGGCCAACTTCTTCTGGCCGTCCCATGCGTACGAGGCCTTGAACTCCGGGTGGCCGCCCTTCCACACCCACTGCTGGAAGAAGCCGTCCAGGTTGTAGCCCGTGGCCTCCTCGATGGCGCGCTGGAGGTCGGGCGTCAGCACCTCGCCCTCCTGGTGCTTGGTGACGTAGTGGTTGATGGCGCGCCACCACAGGTCATCGCCCAGGCGGTTGCGCAGCATGTCCAGCACCACCGAGCCCTTCTCGTACAGGTGGCGGTCGAAGACGTCGATCGGCTCGGTGTAGACGTTCTGGACCATCGGACGGCGGTAGTCGCCCTGGTCCTCCTGCAGGTAGATCTGCGCGTTCTGCAGGACGTTGTACCGGAACGCGTCCCACCCTCGATGGTGCTCCACGAAGAGGGCGTCGAAGTAGGTGGCGAACGACTCGTTGAGCCAGCCGTGCGACCACTCGCGGCAGGTGAGCAGGTCGCCGAACCACTGGTGCGCCAGTTCGTGCGCGGTGATGGAGTCCGCGTTCTCCACGTAGTCCGGGTGCGCGCGCTGGTCGTGCAGCAGCGTGTCCGTCATCGTGGTGGCGGAGGTGTTCTCCATGCCGCCGAAGATGAAGTCGTGCACGGCCACGGTGGCGTACTTCGCCCACGGGTACGGCACGCCGATCTTCTCCGAGAAGTACTCGATCATCTCGGGCGTGCGGCCGAAGGCGCGCTTCAGGTCCTCCGAGGAGCCCGGCTGCCCGTAGTACTGCACTGGCACGCCGTTCGAGGTCGTCGTGCTGACCTCGTCGAACTCGCCGGCGCAGAGGGTGATGAGGTACGCCGGGTGAGGGCGTTCCTGCTTCCAGTGGAAGGTCTTGGTCTTGCGGCGCCGGTCCTCATCCACGGACTGGAGGCTGCCGTTGGAGATCGCGGTCCACGTGTTGGGCACCGTCACCAGCATCTCGCTGGTGAACTTTTCCCCCGGGAAGTCGAAGCAGGGGAAGTAATGCGCGGAGTCCTCCGCCTGCCCCTGCGTCCAGATCTGCACCGGCCGGTCCGGGTACCCCTTGTCCGGCTGGTTGAAGTACAACCCCCGTCGAGGCGTCGCGGAGTACGTGACGACCACGGTGGTCGACTGCCCCTGCCGTCGCGATCGTCCGAGGTCCACCGTCAGCGTGCGGTCACCCACGGAGTACGCCAGCGCCTTCCCGCCCTCGTCCGTCACGGACGAGACGTCGAGGTCGATCGCGTCGAACACGGCCTCGCGGACGGAGCCGGCACGGGGGTGGAACGTGAGCGTGGCGACGCCGTTGACCTGGCGCTTCTTCAGGTCGAACGAGAACTCCAGCCGCAGGTGTTCGATGCGCAGCGGGCGGTTGCGGCCCCACACCGGCCGGTCCCCCGGCAGCGCAAACGGCTGCCGGTCTGCCAGGAAGCCCAACCCCATCGAGACGCCCTCGATGCTTCCGAGGCCGTGACAGACCTCGCCCCACGCGCCAGCGTCGAACTCGCTCATGCGGTTCCTCCCCACATCAAGGATCCGTGCCGTGCAGACCGCGTCAGGCTAGCCCGTCGCGTCGAGGTATTCGAGCACCATCGCCAGCAGCCGGTCGACCGCCGCCTGCATCGTGCCGATGCGGTCGCCCTCGAAGACCTGGCGTTCGGCCTGTTCGTGGCCCTCGGCGACGATCGCCAGGCAGTAGAGGCCGCCCGGGCGGTCCGGGTTGCCGGTCGGCGAGGCGATCCCGCTCTCGGCCACCGCGAGATCGACGCCCAGCGCCTCTCGTGCGCCTCGCGCCATCGCGAGCACCGTCTCCTCCGAGACGGAGCCGTGCTCGGCCACGGTCTCGGCTGGCACGCGCAGCCAGTCGACCTTTGGTCGGCGGCCGTAGGCGGCCACCCCGCCGACGAACACCTTCGACGCGCC
>CAYTRA010000148.1:0-1275 GCA_964439675.1 uncultured Dehalococcoidaceae bacterium | reverse complement strand
GCGCCGAGGTCCATGGAGGCGCGAGCGAGGGCTCGACGGGCGTCCGCCATTGGCTGGGACAGGTCGGCGTCCAGGCTGCCCACCGGGAGTTTCGTCCCCTCGCGGCCCGCCGCCATCGCCTCCACCATGTCGATGACGTTCCGCGTCCACTGGGTCATGTGCTGCGTGACTTCGAGGGCGCTCCACGCGGCCTCGCCCTCGCCGGAGGGCGGCCGCCATGCCGCCTGCTCCTGCGTCATGCCCTCGATGGCCTGGAGGTAGGCCGTGCGCTGCGCGAGCACGCGCGGCCAGAGGTCCACCACGTCGTACTTCTGCGCCTGGCTGACGATGTAGCCGCGGATGCGGGCGCGGTCGTCCTCGTTGGTCACTTGCTCCCCCTGCCTACCACGCGGGCCGTGGCGGCCGCGAAGCGTGTCATGTGGTCCGGGCCGCCGCGCAGCAGCAGGTCCGCCTGCTGCTCCATGCCGTTGGCATCGCCACCGGTCACGGCTGCGTTGATCGTCGCCTTCGCCCAGTGCAGCGCCAGCGGAGACGAGGCCGCGATGGCGCTCGCCACCTCGTCCACGGCGGCCTCGAAGTCCGCGAGGGGCACCGTGCGATTCACGAGCCCGATGCGGGCCGCCTCTTCGGCGTGGACGACGCGGCCGGTGAAGATCAGTTCCTTGGCCAGTGGCCCGCCGACGAGCGAGGGCAGCGCGTGCGCGCCTACGACCAGGCCGTACTCCGAGCCGGGGAAGCGGAAGCGCGCACGATCGGAGGCGATGCGCATGTCGCACATGCAGGCGAGCAACGCGCCGCCTCCATAGGCCGGGCCGTCCACGGCGGCGATAGTGGGCTTGGGGGAAGCACCCACGCGGTTGCCGGCATCCTGCGCCGGGTTGAAGCGCAGGTTGCCCGCCTCGTAGTGCGGGAGGGCCTCCCCCATGTCCGCGCCCGCGCTGAACGCGCCGTCCGTGCCCTCGATGACGATGCAGACGACGCTGTCGTCCGCCTCGAGGCTGACCATGGCCTGCTGGACCTCGCGCGCGAGGTGAGAGTTCAGGGCGTTGCGCTTGTCCGGGCGGTTCAGCCGGAGCCGCCCCACGCCGTCCGAGACGGTGACAATGACGAGCGGCTCCGGCATAGGGTGTCCGATCCAGCGCTAGAGGATGACCCCCTCCGCGCGCATGCTGGCGATGTCGTCCTCGGAGTATCCGACGGAGGCCAGCACTTCGTCAATGTGCCGCCCCAGGACGGGCGAGGATCACTGAGCCTTCGGCGGCGTCTTGCTCATCT
>CAYTRA010000147.1:0-6641 GCA_964439675.1 uncultured Dehalococcoidaceae bacterium | reverse complement strand
GCAGAAGATGTCCGCCGTGCGGTGGTATCGAGGCAGCGTGTCGTACGGGATGCCGTCCGCGCCGCCGTGCACGAAGACGATGTTCCGGCGCCCCGTGCGCCGCACGGACTCCTCGAAGCGCCGGCGGGCCCGCGAGTCCGGACCGACCACGATGAGCCGCGTCTCCGGGTTGCGGGCGTTGACCACGCTGAAGGCGCGGATCAGGACGCTCAGGCCCTTCCGCTTCTCCGCCCGGCCCACGTACAGGATGTTCGTGGCGCCCTCGAAGCCCGGGACGGGCTCCAGGGCCGGGTTGTCCCAGTGCTCGATGTCGATGCCGTTGGGGATGATGTTGTAGAAGCCGGGGAAGTACCGAGACACGTACTGCGCCGCGGGCGGCGAAACCGCGATCTTGCCGTCGATCTCCCGGTACCAGCGCTTCAGGAGCCGCCGGGAGTACGAGTAGAGGCGGTTGCCGCCGTCCCGACGGGCGTGGAAGGTCCCCACGTTCACCACGTCCGGGTTCGCGGCCCGCGAGTGACGCAGGACGTGGATGGGCAGCACGGGCATCAGTGGCTCGTGCACGTGCACCACGTCGAACTGCTCCGCCTCCAGCACCTCCCGCACCCGGCGGCCGAGTCGCGGGTTGAGCGAGATGCGCGCCACGCTGCCGGAGGCTGCGACCGGCCACGGACGTCCGAGGGCAATGACGTTCGCATCGGGCACGGCTCCCGTGGCCGGCGCGAGGATCTTCACCTGGTGTCCGTGGCCGCGCAGTTCGCGCGCCAGCACGCGCAGGTGGCTGTTCACACCGCCCGGGTGATGCCAGTCGTACGGTGAGACGAGCGCGATCTTCATCGGCGCGCCCTTGCCGCCACGCGTTCGCGCAGCGCCGACACTCGAGGCCCCAGCACCTTCCGAGGCGTCACGGCGAGCCCTCGGACCTGCTGGCGCGCCAGTTTGCGCGCGCCGATGGCGCGGTACGGCGTCGATCCCACCAGCACGCCCTCCGTGCGGCGCTCCTGGAGCGCGAGGCGCAACGCCGCCTGGTCGGTGCCCCGGAAGCGGGTGTAGGCGCGGCCCACGGCCTCCACGAAGTGAGCGTCGCTGCCGCCGGTCTCGGCCAGCCGCCATGCCTCGGCGTTGCGGGCGCGGGCGCGCTGCCCGGTGTGCCACCCCTTGGCGAGGGTGTTCGCGACCTCCAGGCCGTCCGGGCGCTCCTCCTCCGGCAGGCGCATGACCCGCTCCAGCGTGCGCCGGCCGACGGAGCGGGTCAGCAGCGAGAACGGGTGAGGAACCACGGCGATGCCGCCTGCCTGGTGGATCGTCGCGATCGTCGCCTCGAGCGACTTGAAGGACGGGATGGGCTCGTCGACCCAGAGCGCCAGCAGATGACCGTGGACGGTCGTGACCTCGATGCCGGTGACCAGGTCGAAGTGCCAGCGCTCGCGGCTGCGCTCGTAGACCTCGCGGGCTTCGAGCGCGCCCCGGATGTCGTCGTGGTCGGTGATGGCGATGACGTCCAGGAACGCCTCGCGCTCGACGGCCTCGAAGATAGTGAGCGGGTCGTCCATGCCGTCCCCGTGCGAGGTGTGGACCTGCAGGTCCGCGCGCCCGAACCGCGAGAAGGAGTGAGCGGGTGAGGTCATCCCGGCAATGATAGCCCGCGTCCACCGGCCGGGCGCGTGGCGGGTTACGACAATACTGGCACGGCCGCCGGCTCCGCCGGGCGCGTCCGCCACGCCTCGAAGCGCCGGGCGGCGAACTCCGAGAGCGAGGCGATGATGACGCCGACGATGACGTCAAAGACATAATGCTCGCCGAGGTAGACCAGCGAGAAGGCCATCAGGCCGGTGTAGATCGCGACCGGCCACGTCCAGCCCGGCATCAGCGCGCGCACCCGGAACAGGACCAGGCAGGTGATGGCCATGTGGATCGAGGGCACCGCCGCCACCGAGTTCGGCTCACCCAGGGACGTGTAGAGCGTGCGGTATGTGTCGCGGTCCACGTTTGTGAACACGAAGTTGATGACGCGATACACCCGGTCCGCCTCGCCCTGGTAGGTGGCCAGCCAGGGCGGCACGGTCGGGACGGCGAAGAAGAGTACGAGGCCGGCGAAGAACGTCAGCAGCGCCGCGAGGACGTGTGCGCGCAGCGCCGCCGGCCAGCGCCACCAGACCACCACCAGGGCCACGTGCGGCGCCACGAAGAACGAGGCGTGCACCAGCGAGGCAAGCGCGTCGATCCAGTCGATGTCCCACGGCCGGAAGAAGTGGCGCTGGAGCTCCACGGAGGGGAGCGCGCCGCCGAACAGCGTCTTGTCGATCTGGATGACGTAGTTGTACTGCCAGCGCAGGCCCATCTCATCCGCGTAGGCGCGGAGGATGGTGTAAACGTAGATGCCCGCTACGTACCAGAACAGCCAGCGCTCCGGACGGTTGGACCGAAGCGTTGGCCACCAGACCACGAGCGAAACTCCCGGCGCGGCTAGACTGAGCGCCGGATGAGCGCGCCACGTACCGGCGAAGAGGATGGCGGACATCGCCAGCAGCAGCGCCCACGCCGCCAGGTTTGGGCGCGGCGCCTGCAGCCAGCCGCCGGGCTCGTCCTGGCGGTCATCAGCATCTACTCGCTGAGTCGCGTGGCTGATCTGCAAGAAGCCCTCACGCTCGTTGGCCAGGCGCGCCGTCCGGCGCTGGCGCTGGCCATATTGTTGCTGGTCGCTTCGCTTGCCGCGAAGTCGTTCCGGTGGCGGTCGCTGCTGCCGTGTCCGGAACCCCTCGATCGTACCGAGGCCTACCGGATCTTCCACATTTCAATGCTCTTGAACAATGTCCTTCCGCTCCGGCTGGGAGATGGCGTCCGCGTGCTCTCGCCATCGATCCGCCAGAAAGTGACCGCCGGCCAGGCCGTCATGGTGCTGGTGGCGGAGCGCCTGGTGGACATTGTCGTGCTTGCCGGCGTGGGCCTGCTTGCGGCTCCCTGGATCGCCCGCCTGATCCTGCTCCCGGAACTACCGGGGTGGGGCGGCGTCTCCGAGGGCCTGCTGGTCGCCGGGTTCGTCGTCTCCCTTGTCGTGCTCGCGGTGCTCCTCGCCAGGGTGTTGCCGGAGCGCTACCGGCCCAGCGGGCTCATTGCCCGGGCGTTCCGGCGCATGCAGGTGGTCTGGCGCGACATCGTGCTGGTGGCGAGCGTGGACCGTCGCAAGGCGGCCGTCATGCTCGCGTGGACGGCCACGGCCTGGGTGGGGACGATCTGGCTCCACTACCTGCTACTGGAGGCGGTCTCGATCCCCGGGAGCCTGCCCATCGCCGTGGCGGTGACGCTCTCCACCAACCTTTCGATGGCCATCCCCACCACGCCGGCGCACATCGGGATCTTTCATGCAGCCGCTGCCGCGCCCCTGCTGGCCGCGGGCACGTCCTCCGACCACGCGGTGGCGTACGCGGTGCTGGTGCACGCCGTGAACACCGTGCCGGCCATGCTGATCGGCCTCGTCTGCCTGCTGGTGACCAGCAACCTGATCCCGTGGCGGAGCCGCGCCACGCTCGGTTAGCCCTCGCGGCCCCAGACCGGCGAGATCGGGAACCATTGGTCCGGCCAGCGGCGGATGGCGCCCTCCAGCGCGCACACCACCGCCTGCATCCCGCTCTCCACGTCCGCCTCGCGGTCGCCCGTGGGCGGTGGCAGCGGGATCGCCTCCAGGTGCAGCGCGTATCGCCCCACTCCCGTCCGAGGCATCCACGCGCCGATGACCGGCGCGCCGGTACGCCTCGCAAGTTCGACGGCGCCTCGGGGCATGCGCGCGCGTTCGCCGAAGAACGGGAAGGGCGTCCCCGTCCCCAGCACGTCCCGGTCGATGAGCAGGCCCAGCGATCCGCCTGCCTTCAGGTGCGCGATGCTGGCGCGCAGGCCGGTCAGGTCCGCCGGCAGGAAGCGCACCCCTCGAGCGCCGCGCACCTCGTGTACGTACTCGTGGAGACGAGGCGGTGACAGCGGCTCCGTGAGGATGGCGAGGCAGATGCCGAACGGCGCGGCGGCGCGAGCCAGCACCTCGCCGTTGCCCAGGTGCGCCCCCACCAGCACCGCGCCCTTGCCACGGTCCAGCGCGTCGAAGAGCGCCTCCACGCCGTTGACCTCGTCGAAGAGGTCGAAGATGGACTCGTCCTCCTGGGTGCGGGCGAAGTGGGCGAAGTCCGCGTAGTAGTAGAGGTTCGCGCGCACGCAGGAGCGGGCGAGGCGGTCCACCTGCGACTGAGATGCGCCCGGACCCAGCACGTGACGCATGTGGTCGCGCGTGGCGCCTCGGATGCGGCGGGAGGCGTACCACGCCATGGTGCCGCCCACGGCGCCGGTGGCGTACGTGAGGCGGAGCGGGAGCCGGGAGCCCATCTCCACCAGCGCGCGCAGGATCCAGTACCTCAGCACGGGCGCCTCGAGACGGGGGAGGTCACGCCGGCTGGGCCTCTGCGCGGTGGTCCGCTACCCACAGGTTCCGGAAGACGTACCACTGTTCGGGGTGCCGTCTGACCAGGTCCTCCAGGTTGCGGAACACCTGCTGGGTCAGCGCCTGCACGTCCCGCTCCTGGTCCCCCGTGGGCTCGAACTCCACCGGCGCGATGTCCGCGCCCACCTGGTCGCCCCAGCGCCCCAGCCGCGGCAGCGTGGCCGTGACGACCGAGGACCCCGCACGGAGCGCGATGCGCGCCGGACCGTCCGGCACTGAGATCGTGGAGCCGAAGAACTCCACCTCCACGCCGCCCTCCGGCTGTGGGATGTCCACCAGCAGCGCCACGACGTCGTTGTTGCGCAGCGCTCGCAGGATGCCGGGGCCCATGCGCCCCACGGGGATGACCTTCATGCCGAGGTGCTCGCGAGACCCGATGACCAGGCGGTTCAGTCCGGAGTTGCGGAACTCGTCCGCAATGGCGGAGATCGGGAAGCCCTTTAGCGCCAGGATGGCGGCCCCCAGGTCCCAGTTCCCGAAGTGCATGGTCATGATCACGATGCCGCTGCCCCGGCGAGCCCTGCCCAGCCGCTCCCAGACGCCGTCCGGCACCACCACTCGACGGTGCACCTCCTCGGAGTCCGTGCTGAAGAAGCGGAAGAAGTCGACGAGGTAGACGAGGTAGTTGCCGAGCGAGATGCGGGCCAGCCGCTTCGCCTCGCGCAGGTCGCCGCCGGTGACACGCAGCATGTTCTGCGTGCTCCGCCGGCGCCCCCCCGGCCATACGAGGTAGACCACGTTCCCCAGTGCCCGTGCGATCGCGTACGAGACACGGAGGGGGATGATCCTCGTGAGGAAGATGGCAGCCCGGAACGCCACGTACAGAGCCACGCTACTCCCGACCCTCGATCGGCCTACCACCCCCGCGGAGGCCAGAGGAGAGACTACCCGCGAGACGCTGGCGTTTGAAGGCCCGCGACGCGTACCGCGACAACGCATCGATGATGTAGCACGAAGCCCCGGCTCTGCCGGGGCTCCGTTGTGGGGGGAACTGACCAAGGGGGCTTCCCGGAGGCTAGCCCTTGATGAACGCTTCCACGCCGTCGCGCGCGTCCTCGTCCAGCATCTGGCGCGGGGGCGACTTCATGAAGTAGGCGGAGGCCTCGTAGATGGGGCCGCCCACGCCGCGGTCCAGCGCCACCTTGGCGGCGCGCACCGCGTCGATCACCACGCCGGCGGAGTTCGGGGAGTCCCAGACTTCCAGCTTCGTCTCCACCATGAGCGGCACGTCACCGAACGTGGTGCCCTCGATGCGGATGTGGCACCACTTGCGGTCCTTCAGCCACGGGACGTAGTCGGACGGGCCCACGTGGACGTCCGCCTCGGGCAGTTCGTACTCGATCTGGCTGGTGACGGCGCTGGTCTTGGAGATCTTCTTGGACTCCAGGCGCTCGCGCTCCAGCATGTTCATGAAGTCCGTGTTGCCGCCGAAGTTCAACTGGTACGTGCGGTCGATCTGGACACCGCGGTCCTGGAACAGGCGAGCCAGCGTTCGGTGCAGGATGGTGGCGCCCACCTGCGACTTGATGTCGTCGCCGATGATCGGCAGCCCGCGCTCCTCGAAGCGGCTCGCCCAGTAGTTCTCCTTGGCGATGAAGACCGGGATGCAGTTGATGAAGGCGCAGCCCGCCTGCAGCACCTGCTCCACGTACCACTTCGTCGCCTCTTCCGAGCCGACGGGGAGGTAGTTGATGACGACGTGGGTGTCCGTGTCCTTCAGGACCTTCACGATGTCCGCAGTCTCGCCGGGGGCCTTGGTGATGACCTGGGAGAGGTACTTGCCAATGCCGTCGTGGGTCATGCCGCGCTGCACGGTGACCCCACTGGGCGGAACGTCCGTGAACTTAAAGGTGTTGTTCTGGCCGCTGAAGATGGCCTCGGACAGGTCCTTGCCCACCTTGTCCGCATCCACGTCGAAGGCGGCCGTGAAGTTGATGTCGCGGATGTGGTAGCCGGCCAGGACGGGGTGCATGAGGCCGGGGATGACGTCCCCTTCCTCCGCGTTCTTGTAGTACTCCACGCCCTGCACCAGGGACGAGGCGCAGTTGCCCACGCCGATGATCGCCACGTTGATCTTGCCGTCAGCCATTGAGGGATCCTCTTCCGTTGCGCTCGCCGCGAGAGCCGGCCGCACCGGTGGGAGGCGGGGCGGGGG
>CAYTRA010000146.1:5773-6737 GCA_964439675.1 uncultured Dehalococcoidaceae bacterium | reverse complement strand
GTTGGGGTGGGGGCGGTAGCCCTCGAAGGTGGGTCTGACTCCGACGTCCCGAGGGCAACGAGGGCGAGCACGCTGCGCCCCTGCGGGAGAAGCAGAGGAGGAATTGGCACCGTACGGCCTCCCCCTCCGGCCCCCTCCCCCTTTATGGGGGAGGGTTGGGGGCCGATAGCCCTCGAAGGTGGGTCTGACTCCCACGTTCCGAGGGCCAAGAGGGCGCAGCACGCTGCGCCACTACGGGAGAAGCGGGAGCAGAGACAGAGGCCCGGCCTACCCCTCGAGCGCTGCCTGGATCCCCTCCAGCACGCGCACCACCTGCGCGCCCAGCACCCCGTCGCTCGGATTCGGCGCGCCCAGGTCCACGCAGTCGAGGAACGCCTGGCACATCCGACGCAGGGGCGGCTCATCCGGCAGCGCGAGGGGCTCGCTGCCCTCGTCAGTGACCGAGGGCAGCCCGTCCGACACCTGCGCGGAGCGGCGGTAGAGGCGCAAGCGGCCCTCCGGGTTGCCGTCGTCGAAGACGGCCATCGCGCGGCTGCCGAGGAAGGTCACCGCGCGTTCCTTGACCGGGCTGAGCCAGGAGAGGTGCAGATGCCCCAGCCGCGTGACGCCCTCGGGGCCGGGGGGGAACTCGAGGCTGGCGAAGACGGAGTCGTGGATGGCGCGCTCGGGCTGGAGCCACGCAGCGCCGGAGGCGGTCACGCGCACCGGCTCGGCGTCGAACAGGCGCAGCATCACCGCCACGTCGTGCGGGCCGAGGCTCCAGAGCGCGTTCTCCTCGGTGCGCACCACCCCGAGGTTCGTCCGCCGCGCGTAGATGTGCCGCAGGTCGCCGAGCGCACCGTCGCTGCCGGCCGCCACCATCCGGCCGACCTCCTCCACGGCCGGGTCGACGAGGAGCAGGTGGTCCACCATCAGCACGAGGCCGGCCCGGGCCGCCTCGTCCCGCAGCGCCTCGGCCTCTGCG
>CAYTRA010000146.1:0-5763 GCA_964439675.1 uncultured Dehalococcoidaceae bacterium | reverse complement strand
CGCCAGCGGGCGCTCCACCAGCACGTGCTTGCCGGCGCGCAGCGCGGCCAGCGCGAGCGTGTAGTGCGAGGGCACATTGGTCGCGACGACGACCGCACCGACCGAGGCGTCCGCGAAGACCTCCTGGGCGTCGGCGCGCACCTCCAGGCCGGGGTACGCCTGCGCCACCTGCGCGCGCGTCGCCTCGGATGCGTCGCACGCGACGACAGTCCGAGGGCCCTCGACGCCGCGGAGGGCGACCATGTCACGGAGGAGGTTGCCGCCCCACCGGCCGCAACCGATGACGGCGACGCGGCCCGATCGACTCACGCCGGCGCGCCCAGCCGTCGGACGTTCGGTAGCCCTCGAGGCACGGCGTTGCGGGTGTCGTAGGTCACGGGGACGCCTCGGACGATGCGCTCGTAGTCCACGCCGTCGTGGTCCGTGGTGACCACGGCGATGTCGCACGAGGCGAGGAGGTCGTCCGTGAGGTCGCTGGAGCGCAGTTCGCCGTCCGGGAACTTCGCCGCCGGCACCCACGGGTCGTGGTAGATCACGTCCGCTCCATGCGACATGAGCGCGCGCGCCACGTAGAGGGCCGCCGACTCTCGCGTGTCGGACACGTTCTTCTTGAACGCCAGGCCCACCAGCAGCACGCGCGCACCTCGCAGCGGGCGGCCTCGCTCGTTGAGGATCGCCGCGATGCGGTCCACCACGTACTCCGGCTGCTGGTCGTTCACCAGCCCGGCCAGTTCGATGAAGCGCGTGTCGAAGCCGAACTCGCGCGCCTTCCAGGAGAGGTAGAACGGGTCGATCGGGATGCAGTGCCCGCCCACGCCCGGCCCGGGGTAGAACGGCATGTACCCGAACGGCTTGGTGCTCGCGGCGTCAATGGCTTCCCACAGGTCGATGCCCATGCGGTCACTCAACTGCGCCAGTTCGTTCACCAGCGAGACGTTCACTACCCGGAACACGTTCTCGATCAACTTCGCCATCTCCGCCACGCTGGGCGTGGAGACCTGCCGGACCTCGCCGGTCAGGATGTGCCGGTAGAACGTCACCGCCATCTCGCCGCACGTCGGCGTCACCCCGCCCACCACGCGAGGGATGTCGCGCAGCGAGTAGGCGTGATTGCCGGGGTCGATCCGCTCCGGTGCGAAGGCGATGAAGATGTCCTCGCCCGGCGTCAGGCCGAGGCCCTCGAAGAACGGGACGAGGATCTCCTGCGTCGTGCCCGGGTACGTCGTGCTCTCCAGCACCACGAGCTGGCCCGCGCGGAAGTACGGCCGGCCCTCGCCGAGGACGTAGTGGATGGCGGACACGTCCGGGTTCTTGTGCGCGTCCAGCGGCGTGGGCACGCAGATGGAGACCACGTCCGCCTGCGCGATGTCCTCGAAGTCCGAGGTCGCCCGGAAGCGTCCGCTCCCCAGCGCCCGCGCGAGGTCGGCGTCCGAGACTTCCTCGATGTAGGACTCGCCTCGGTTGACCGCGTCGCGGCGGCGCGCCTGGCTCTCGATGCCGACGCAGTCGAGGCCCGTGTCCGTATGGAGCACGGCGAAGGGGAGGCCGACGTAGCCGAGGCCGATGACAACGCTGCGAGCGTTGCCAGACTCAAGGGCGTGCCGGAGACGTGCAGACGGTGCCGACCCAGATGCCAACGGTGTTCCCGTCTCCCCCGCAGGCGACAGCATACGCCTCGCTCGCCTCGTGGCCTACGGCGTCAGCAGCAGATCGTGGTCCAGCGGGCCGTCGTACAGCGTGTGTTGCTGGTTGCCCTCGCCGTTCACGAGCACGCGGATGTGGTCGCGCTGCTGCCCGCCCTGCTTGCGGATGAAGATCGGCGCCGAGGCGCCCCCGTTGCGCAGGTATGTGAACTGCACCGTGCGCGACTCCCCCTTCGGGACGTTCACGAACCCCTCGAGGATCACGAGCCCGCTCCGGTCCTCGCCGAGTACCGGCCCGCGCTCCATGCCCTGTACGGCCGTCACGACGGCGTCGTCAGGCAGGTAGAAGCGCACATAGTCGCCGAAGACCCCGAGGTCGTAGCGGAACCGCAGTTCCTCCGGGATGTAGGTGATGCCCGATCCGGCGAGGCGCGGATAGTTGGACAGGTCGAGCGAGTCCGGGTCGTTCGTCCACTGCACGGTCACGTCCACCAGCCCGTCCTGCCGGCGCAGGTAGGTGATGTCACGGCTGACCGCCGGCTGCACCTTGGACGCCGACAGGTTGGTGTCGATCACGGAGAGGTAGTCCACCCCCTCCGGGACGTCCGAGGGCACCATGAGGCCCCCTGCTCCGAGCCACTCCGCCAGCCGCTGCGCCTCCGGCGCACGCGAGTAGATCTGCAGGTGCCGCCCCTCCACCGCCTGCCGCAGCGCGTCCAGCAGCGGCGGCAGTTCCTCCCGGTTGAGCGACTGCATGCGCGCGATGAGCGCGTCCATGACCGGGTCCAGGAAGTTCTCCTTGCGCTCAAACCCCAGGTCGGACTCTAGGAACGCCGTCTCCACCTCGCGGCGCCAGTTGTTGCTGGTGATGGGCACCTCGAACACCGGGACGTCGAGGGGCTCGAAGACCCCGATCATCAGCTCGATGGCGCGCGTGTCCATCGCCAGCGCGCCGTCCGCTACGAGCCCGGCGTGCTCCTCGGCGGCCTGCATCACCGCCTCCGCGCTGCGAGGAAAGTCCGGATCCCAGTTCATGTCGCGCAGGCGCCAGATGACGCCGCCGTGGTAGGTCGTGTACGCCTCGGGCGGGTCGGGGAATGGCTCCTCCTGCTGCTCGAAGGACTGCACGGCCCCGAACATCGAGTCCCCCAACTGGCCCTCGGCGATGGTGAGCGAACCGATGGTGCCGAGGAACCCGCCGGTGGCGCGCATCTCGTGGTCGTTCTGGCCCATCACCAGGTAGGTGCGCGGCTCGCCGAACCCGAAGAGCGCGTCGAAGCCCATCGATACCTCGGCCACCGCCTCGCGGGCGCGGGGGAGGGCGCTCAGTTCGTCTTCCAGCAGCGCGAGCACGCTCGCCGCCGGCTCCAGCGGCCACTCCCACGACAGCGTCGCGAGTCCTCGCGCGCGCGTGCGCACCTCCTCGAGTCGCGCCAGCGCAGCGTCCATCTCCGCCCCGTGCTCCACGAGGAGCGCCCGCATCTCCGCCACCAGCACGGACGAGTCGCCCGCCTCGCTCGCCTCGAACACCGGCTCCGCCAGTTCGACCAGGGCGATCGTGGCGTCCACGGTCTCCCGCCCCAGCGCGAGTACGTCCGGTCCGTGCGAGATGGCGTCCCCCCACCGGGGCGCCCATCCGAGGAGGCGCGCGCCCCCTCGGAGGTAGCCCAGCCGGTCGCTGGCCCTCGAGAGGCGCTCGTCCGCCACGTGCAGGCTCGCCTTCGCCTCCGCGAAGTCCGCCGGCGTCGGCCAGGACTCGGTGTCGAGGGCAATGAGCCCGCCGAGGGCGTCGGCGGCGGAGCGCAGTTCCGTGCGCGCCGCTCGGAGGTCGCTCGCCGCATCGGAGGCGCGCCGCGCGGCGTCCACCGCCAGCCACGAGCCGGTGAGTAGCACGGCCACGCCGAGACCCAGCAGGAGCCAGCCTCCACCGAGACGACGCGGGCGACGGAGGAGACGCGAGGGGAACCGGCGCATCATCGCGACGATACCAACGCCCTCCCGTGAGCGCGCACGAGCACGCTTCCGGGAGTCAGGAGCCGCCGGTGGCCGGGAAGAAGATCGGGCTCGCGGCCGGCGCGGGAATCGCCTCGGGTGTCTCGGTGCCCACCAGCCGCCACATGCGCTGCGCTGCCTGCTGGTCGTCCAGCGACGGTAGTTCCAGGAGCAGCGCGTGCGCCTTGCGGAGCATCCCTGCCTGCTCATCCGGGCCGCGCAGCACCAGCAGTTTGTCGTGTGGCGTCGGCAGCACCTGCTCCGCCTGGTATTGCAGTTCCTCGCGGAGTTTCTCCCCCGGCCGCGCGCCGGTGAAGACGATGTCGATGTCCTCGTACGGTCGCAGCCCGGAGAGGGCGACCATGGTCTCCGCCATCTCCAGCATGTTCACCGGCTCACCCATGTCCAGCACCAGCACCTGGCCGCGCTCGCCGACGGCTGCAGCCTCCAGGATGAGCGCAGCCGCCTCCGGCAGCGCCATGAAGTAGCGTTCCATGCGCCGGTCGGTGACCCGCACCGGGCCGCCCTGCGCGATCTGCTCTCGGAAGATCGGTACGACGCTCCCGTTGGACCCCAGCACGTTGCCGAAGCGCACCGCCACGATGTTCATCCGCGTGGAGGAGGCCAGGTCGCGCAGCGCCAGTTCCGCGATCCGCTTCGTCGCGCCCATCACGCTCGAGGGGTTCACGGCCTTGTCCGTCGAGATCAAGACGAAGCAGGAACTCCCCGCGTCCTCCGCCTCCTCCGCCACGATGAGCGTGCCCCCGACGTTGTTGCGCACCGCCTCGGCGGGCGTGTCCTCCATGAGCGGGACGTGCTTGTGCGCGGCGGCGTGGAACACCACGTCCGGCCGGAACGAGCGCATGAAGCGCTTCACCGAGGGGCGGTCGGTCACGTCCACGATGCGCGCCGTGAGGTTGAGGCCCGCCACCTGCGACAGGTGCTGCTGCGCGAACAGCAGCGGCGTCTCCGCCCGGTCGATGAGCGCCAGGCTCGCCGGCTCCAGGTGCGCGATCTGCCTCGCGAGTTCGCCGCCCACCGATCCCGCCGCCCCGGTGATCAGCACCCGCCGCCCGCGCACCGCCCTCGCGAGGAGCGCCGGCTCCACTCGCGCCACCGGCCGCCCGAGCAGGTCGAGCGCGTCCACCTCGCGGATCTGGGACGGCGAGATGTCGGCTACGAGGAGTTCCGGGAGCGAGGGCAGCGTCCGGAACGGAACGCCCGCCTCCTGGCAGAGCCGCACGATGCGCCGCCGGTCCGGCCCGGTCACCGAGGGCAATGCGAGCACGATCAGTTCGGCGCCATACGTTTCGACCAGGCGCGGAATGTCGTCACAGGTGCCGGCCACGGGCACGCGGGCAATGGTGGAGCCCACCTTGCGCGGGTCGTCGTCGCAGAACGCCACGGGCCGCAGCCGGTAGCGAGGGCTGCGCAGCAGTTGCGTCACCAGCGAGACGCCCGCCTCGCCCGCGCCGACCACCAGGACCGGTCGCGCCTCCTCGCCGCTCGCGCGCGCCTCGCCACTCCGGCGCACCACCTGGCTCGCCACGCGCGCGGCCACCAGGAAGCCCACGTTGGCCGCCAGGTCCAGGAAGATCACGCCCACCGGAACGGCGCTGACGTGCGGCGTGTCCAGCGAGCGCGCGACCAGCACCACCAGCGCCAGGACGAGGCTGCCGCTGGTGACCGCGCGCAGGATCTGCAGGAGGTCGTCCACCTCCACGTGCCACCAGAGGCCTCGATGCAGGCGGTAGGAGAGGATCGCGCCGGCGCGGATCGCGGCGACCACGGGGAGGGAGTAGAGCAGGTCCTCCCAAGGGATGACGGCGGGCCGGAGGTCATAACGGACCGCAAAGGCGGTGCCAAACGCCGCCAGGGCGAGCGCCAACTGCAGGACGAAGGCGGACAGACGCGGTCGGGCACTGACCAACGCGCTCATGTGGCCTCGCTCGCCCAACCCCCGTGACGCTCATTAGACGCCTGACGGGCCGGCAGCGCCGCCCGCCTGGGGCGGCATGCCGGCCTGAAACGGATTGAACATCCGCATGGCGCGCTCGAAGAAGGCGAGATTCTGCTTGCTCATTTCCTCGAAGCGGCCGAACGGGAACATGCCGCCGAGGCTGTCTTG
>CAYTRA010000145.1:5872-6751 GCA_964439675.1 uncultured Dehalococcoidaceae bacterium | reverse complement strand
AACGTCGGGTCGGGCACGCCTCGACGCTACGAGCACGCCTCGCGGATGGCGTGGAACATCTCCTCCGTCCGGACCTGGATGACGTACGGGTCGTGGAGGCCATTGGTCAGGTAGGCGGCGGCGATACCGGTGTCTGGGTCGCCCCAGGTGATGGCGCACTGCTGGCCGCTGTGGCCGAACACGTGAGGCACGTCGAACGGCGGCCAGATGCCGCCCACGTTGAAGCCAAGCCCGTACGAGGCGGGGAGGCTGCTCGTGCGGTCGGCGTCGGTCTCCACCTGCACCGTCGTCGCCTCGGCGACCGTCTCTGGTGAGAGCAGGCGCGCGCCCTCCAACGTGCCGCCGGCCACCATCGCCGAGTAGAACCTGGCGAGGGCCTCCGCCGTGCCGATGCCGTTCGCCGCCGGGAGTTGGCCTCGAAGCGTGGAGGGCAACGTGAAGCGGCGGACGACGTCGGTGGTGCGTCGCTCCGTGCCCTCAGGGTCGGCCAGGGTGACCTCGCTCATCGCCTCCGGCAGGCACACCGCATCGAGGTCGTCGGTGCCGAGGGACGCGTCCATGCCGATCGGGCCGAAGATCTCGTCGCGGAGGAAGTCGCGAGGCGTGCGGCCGTCCACGCGCCGGATGACCTCGCCGAGGGCGAAGCCGTAGGTGACGGGGTGGTAGCCGGTATCCGTCCCGGGCTCCCACTGGGCTGGGAGCGCCGCCGTGGCGGCGGTAACAGCCTCCCAGTCGTCGATGCGACTCCAGTCGAATTCCGGCGGGAAGACCGGGAAGCCGCCCTGGTGCGTCAGCACATGCCGGGTGGTGCAGCGCTCCTTCCCGCCCACCGCGAACTCCGGCCACACCTCGGCGATCGGAGCATCGAGGTCGAGCACG
>CAYTRA010000145.1:0-5862 GCA_964439675.1 uncultured Dehalococcoidaceae bacterium | reverse complement strand
TGCGGCTTTGCGGGTGCGACGGCGGCGACGCTTCACGCCACGCGCGGCGAGCATAAGCACCGCCACGGCCGTGACGGGCTTGGTGGCCGAGAACCAGAGCATGCGCTTGCCCTCGCCCCGTCCGAGGGCGAGATCCACCTCCAGCGCACCGTGCCGGTAGACAGCCACCTGCGCGCCGGTGTGCCAGCCGCGCTCGAGGTGTTCGCGCGCGACCTCCTCGATGCGTGCGCGGCCGGCCTCGGTGAGTCCGGGCACGTCAGTCGTCGATCTTGAGGACTATCTTGCCGAAGTTCGCGTTGGCCTCCATGAGCGCGTGCGCCTCGGTGGTCTGCTCCAGCGGGAAGACGCGGTCGATCACGGGGCGCACGGTCTCGTCCGCGAACAGCGGCAGGACGTGGTGCACGAAGGACTGGACCAGGGTGGCCTTCTCCTCGAGGGGCCGCGCGCGGAGCAGGGTGCCCCGGACGGAGGCGCGCTTCTGCATCAGCGCGCCAATGGCCATCTTCTCCACGGTGCCGCCGCCCATGCTGCCGACTATCACCATGCGCCCCTTCAGCGCCAGCGAGGCCAGGTTCTGATCCCAGTAGGGCGCGCCAATGACGTCCAGGATGGCGTCCACGCCGCCTCCGCCCGTCTCCTCCTGGATGACCTGCGCGAAGTCCTGCTCCCGGTAGTTGATACCCACGTCCATGCCGAGTTCAGTCGCCTGGTCCAACTTCTCCTGGGAGCCGGCGGTGCCGAAGATGCGGCAACCCTGCGCCGCCGCCATCTGGATGCCGGCCGTGCCCACACCCGAGCCCGCCGCGTGAATGAGGATCGACTCGCCCATGCGGACGTCGCACTGGAGGAAGAGCGCGTCGTACGCCGTCAGGAACGCCTCCGGGATGCTGGCGGCCTCCTCGAAGGTCAGGTTCGGCGGCACGGGCATGAGCATGCGCTCGTGCACGGCGACCTTCGAGGCGTACCCCATGCCGCCGAGGAGGGCCATGACACGGTCGCCCGCGCGCCAGTCCACCACGCGCTCGCCCACGGCCTCCACCACGCCGGCCATCTCCAGGCCGGGGATGTCGTTGCGGGTGCCGGGAGGGCCGTTGTAGCGGCCTCGACGCTGCATGAGATCGGCGCGGTTGAGCGCGCTCGCCTTGACCGCGACCAGCACCTCGTCTGGGCCGGGGACGGGATCGGGGACCTCCTGGACCTGGAAGACTTCCGGGCCTCCGGGTGCGGTGATGACGGCTGCGCGCATGACCCCTCCGACCGTGCCTGTGTGAACGACCGAGGGCGACTATAGAGGAGGCTCCCGCTGAGACGCGAAGCACGGGGCGTCTGAGACCTTTGACCGTGAGGCTGGCCGGAACGGCTGATAGCATCCGAGAAGCGATTGCGCTCGATATTCGTACCGATAGCCGAGCGCGAGTGAGCCCGAAAGGCGCCCCCACATGGTCGAGGCCACCCGACTCCGAGACGAGCAACGCCTGTCCGTCGATGACGTGACCGGCACCGTCGACGAGGGATGGCTGCCCTTCGAGAGCACCACGGACGTGCCGCTGCTGGAGGCGGTGTTCGGCCAGGAGCGGGCGGTGCGGGCCATCGAGTTCGCGCTGGGGATGCCGACGCGCGGCTACAACCTGTACGCAGCAGGTCCAGACGGGTTCGGCAAGTCCACGATCGTGGAGACGTTCCTCCGCCGCCGCGCGGCCGCGTCGCCACCGCCTCCGGACTGGGTCTACGTCCACAACTTCGCGGACGCCAACCAGCCGGTCGGCATCGCCATGCCGCCTGGCACCGGTCACACGTTCGCGGACGGAGTCCGTCGCGCGGTGGAGTCCGCCGCACGGGAGATCGTGACTTCCTTCGAGTCGGACGCCTACGCGCGCATGCGGCAGGAACTCGTCGACAAGCTGGAGCAGCAGCGCAGCGAGCAGATCGCGGCCCTGCAGGCCCGGGCGGGCGAACTGGGCTTCGCGCTGCAGATCGGCCCGAACGGCGTCGCCTCGGCGCCCCTCATCGAGGGCAAGCCGGCGACCGAGGAGACGTACAACGCGCTGAGCGATGAGGAGCGCGAGCGCATCGGCGAGAACCGACGGACGCTGGAGAAGGAAATCCAGGACGCGATGTTGGTCCTGCGCGGCCGCGAGCGCGAGGCGCAGGAGGCCGTGGAGCGCCTGGACGAGGAGACCGCTCGCTACGCGGTAGGGCACCTGTTCGAGGACCTGCTGGAGCGCTACGGCGAGGACCAGGAGGTCCGCGAGTTCCTGGAGGGGGCCCGGAACCACATCGCAGAAAACCGGGACCAGTTCCGCCAGCCGGCCCAGCCCCAGATCCCCGGCCTGCCGGTGATGCAGCGCGACAACACCCGCCTCTACGAGGTCAACGTCTTCGTGGCGAACGACCCGGAGCAGGGCGCACCCGTAGTCATCGAGACGAACCCGACGTACTACAACCTCATTGGCCGCATTGAGTACCAGGGCTCACTGGGCGCCGCGACGACGGACCACACGCTGATCCGCGCAGGGGCGCTCGCGCGCGCGAACGGCGGCTACCTGGTCATGCGGATGCGGGACTTGCTCACCAACCCCGCGTCCCTGGAAGCGCTGAAGCGCTCACTGATGGCCGCTTTCCTCCAGGTTGAGAACCTGTCCGAGAACTACCAGTTGGTCCCCACTACTGGCCTACGGCCGGAGCCGATCCCGCTCAACGTGAAGGTGATCCTGGTCGGTGAGTCGATCCTCTACAGCCTGCTCTACCGGCACGACCCTGACTTCCGCGAACTCTTCCGGGTCAAGGCCGACTTCGAGATGGACTACGAGCGCACGCGGGAGACCGCGAATGGGCTCGCTTCGATCATTCGGGCGGAGACGGAGCGGGCGAACCTGCGTCCCTACACCCGGGCGGCCGTGTGCCGGCTCATCGAGCACTCCTCGAGGATGGTGGAGGACCAGCGGCGGCTGTCCGCGAACATCGCCGGGTTCCTGGACGCGGTGCGGCAGGCGGACTACTGGGCGCGCCAGGACGGCCAGGACATGGTGCACGAGCGCCACGTGCTGCGCGCGCTGGACGAGCGCATCTACCGCTCCTCGCTGGTGGCCGAGCGCCTGCTGGAGGCGATGGACGAGGGCACTATCCACGTGGAGACGGACGGTGAACGCGTCGGCCAGATCAACGCGCTCTCGGTCTACGACCTGGGCGACCTGGCCTTCGGCCGGCCCTCGCGCGTGACGTGCGTGACCTCCGCCGGACGGGGCAGCATCGTCATGGTGGAGCGCGAGAGCGAGATGGCCGGCCGCATCCACAACAAGGGGTTCCTCATCCTGCGGGGGTTCCTGGCCCACACCTTCGGGCAGGACAAGGCATCGCTCTTCCATGCCAGCCTGACCTTTGAGCAGTTGTACGGCGACATCGATGGCGACTCGGCGTCCTCCACGGAGTTGTACGCGCTGCTGTCCTCGCTGGCCGGGCTGCCGATCGACCAGCGTATCGCCGTCACCGGCTCCGTGGACCAGCTAGGCAACATCCAGCCCATCGGCGGCGCGACCGCCAAGATCGAGGGCTTCTTCGAGGTCTGCAACCTGCGAGGGCTGACGGGCGACCAGGGGGTGATCATTCCCCGGGCGAACGTAGAGAACGTGATCCTGTCGCGGCGCGTGGCGGAGGCGGTGGAGGCCGGGCAGTTCCACATCTGGGCCGTGGACCGCATCGAGGAGGGCCTGGAACTGCTGACCGGCGTCCCAGCCGGCCGCGAGCGCGATTCGGAAGGCCGATTCCCGGAGGGCACGGTGTTCCGCATGGTGGAGGACCGCCTGGCCACCTTCGCCTCCGAGATGCGCCGCGCGGCAGCGGCCACCCCGTCCACCGAGGGCCATGTGCCGATGCCGCAGCGGGCCCCCTACCCCACTCCGCCGGGCATCCCGCCAAGCCCGCCGCCAGAACCGCCGATCATCGTTTAGCCGGTAGGAGCACTCGTGGACGCTACCCGACGGTCAGACCTGCCGGTGCTGACCGTGGACATGGACGGCGTGTTCTGCTCGCCATACTTCGGCTGGAACGTGGGCATCCGCAAGACCTTCCTGGAGCCCACGGACGAGCCGGTTCCTGCGCGCGTGCCACCGCGATGGCTGGGCACGCCGCTGGACCACCTGCGCTTTAACGTGCGGCGGCCGGTGCGCGGGTCACGCGAGGCGCTCGCCCGGCTGCGGCAGGTGCGCCAGTTGGTGGTGGTGACCGGCCGGCGCACGTATCCCCGCTGGTGGATGCGCCGTCACGGCTTCGCGCCGCTCTTCGACCGCGTCGTGGTCAACGAGACGATGCTCCGCAGCCCCCACTACAAACTGGAGGCGCTCGCCCTCCTCGATGCTGCGGAACACATCGACGATGACCCGCGCACGGCACAACTGCTCGCACGGCGCTCGCAGGCGCGGATCTTCCTGCAAGAGTGGCCGACCAACCGCAAGGTCGAGTTGCACCGCCGCGTCGAGCGCGTCCCCAACCTCAACGCCGTCGCGGACCTCCTCGGAGCACCGAGCCTCGCAGAGGTGCGAGAGCGCGAGGGGTAAGCGCGCACCTGCGCCTCGTCGCGAGCCAGCGCCCGGAGCCACGCTCACCCGTTCGTCCTGAGCCTGTCGAAGGGCGAGCGGGCTACGGTCTTCCTCACACCGCCAGCGCCCGGACCGCCCCTAGAACCGGGAGCGGTGGTTCGGGCTGGGTGGGGTGCTCACGGGCCCGTCCGCCCTTCGACAGGCTCCGGACGCACGGGGGGATGGGCTCCTCGAACTCGGTTTGCGCAGCAACGCCTACAACTGATCGAGGCCCAGCCGGCGCACGACGGCGAGACCGTCAGCCGGCGCACCGGCCACATAGGGTGGGACGCCGATCTGCTGCGGTGTGAGGTACAGCGGCTCGCCGTCCACACCCAACAGCGTGCCGCCGACACCCATGAGGATGCCCGCGCCACCGGCCACGTCCCAGATGGATCGCGGGCCCGTGGAGAAGTAGACGTCCGCGTCCTGCGTGGCGGCGTGCACCAGCTTCAGCACGGCCGAGCCGAGCGGGTACGCCTCGTACGGGAGGGCGTACTGGATGCGGCGGCGCTCGTAGTCGTGGCGGGAGACGACGACGCGGCGCACGTTGCCGTCGTTCGGGAGCGCGGGCAGGTCCACGCCATCGCGGCGCGCCTCGCGGCGGTCGCCGTGCACCAGGCTGGAGTACACCTCGCCCTGCACCGGCAGCCCGACGCCGCCGAGGACCAGCGCGTCGCCGAGGAAGAGGCCCACCGAGACGCCGAACTCCGGCAGGCCTCGCAGGAACTCGCGCGTACCGTCCAGCGGGTCGACGACCCAGGTGGGCTCGTTGGCCAGGAGGGGCTTGTCCGCCTCCGACTCTTCGGAGAGCCAGTGGGCGCCGGGGATAAGAGGCAGCAGGCGGCGGCGCAGGACATCATCGGCGGCGTAGTCCGCCTCGGTGACGGGGCCCTCGCCGGGCTTGTGGCCCACCCGCACGGTCTGCTGGCGCAGGACAGCGCGGATGGCCTCGCAGGCCTCCTCCACCGCCTCCTCCAGCCCGCCGCGCACCGCGTCGAGGTCGATAGGAGGCGATGTCGGATGGTCGCCGTCCGGCGCGGGCTCGGTCACAGGCTGGAGCCGCCGTCCACGATCACCGTCTGGCCGGTGACAAAGGTGTTGAGTTGGATGAAGGCCAGGATCGCATCCGCGCACGTCTCCGGGGTAGCCACGGCCTTCAGCGGGGCGCGCTCGGACGCTGCTTCCTTCGCGCGGTCGTAGCGCTCACCCAGGCCGCCCTTCAGCCAGCGGGTGTCGATGAAGCCGGGGGCGATGCAGTTCACCCTGATCTCCGGGCCGAGCACGC
>CAYTRA010000144.1:0-6783 GCA_964439675.1 uncultured Dehalococcoidaceae bacterium | reverse complement strand
ATCTCGTGCCACACGCTCGCCATCGACAAGGTGGGCGAGCCGCTACTCGACCTCTTCGAGGACGAGGGGCTGGACCTGCGGGCTGTGACCATCGGCCACTCCAACGACTCGGAGGACATGGACTACCTCACAGGCATGGCGAAGCGCGGCGCGACGATCGGCCTCGACCGGTTCTTCCTGGCGACACCCGAGTACGTTGAGAAGCGCGCCGGCGTCGCGCTGGCCCTCGCGGAGGCGGGGTACGCGGAGCAGACCTGCCTCGGCCACGACGCCCAGCCCGCGGGCTTCTGGGCGCGATGGACGGAGGAGCGCCGCCCCAACCTCTGGACGCTGGTCCCCGACCACGAGGTCCCCTGGCTCCTCGAGCACGGCGCGACCACCGAGCAGGTGGACGCGATGATGCGGACGAGCATTCGCGCTACCTTTGACGCGGCGGCGGGGATGAAGGGGTAGCACTGGCTCTCTCCACGCTGCGGGCTCTCCACTCGCGCCACCTGATCGCGCTCCTCGCTCTCGCCCTCGCGGCGGGGGTGCTGGTGGCGTGCACCTCCGGCAGCGGAGCGTTGCGCACCGACGACATCGAGGTGCCCGCGGCCACGGAGACGCCAACGGCGACGGCCTCGCCCACGCCTACCTCGACGCTGGCGGCGGAGCCGGATGCGCCGGGCGAGCGCATCACGGTCGCCTTCGTGGGCGACGTGATGCTGGAGCGCGACATCGAGGCGGCGATGGCCGAGATCGGGGTGGAGTACCCGCTGGAGCGGGCGCTCGAACTGTTCGAGGGCGCTGACCTGGTGGTCGCGAACCTCGAGGGGTCCGTGACGGACGTCGGCGAGCCGCTGGACAAGATGTACCAGTTCGCCCTCGACCCGGCGCTGGCCGGCGGGTTGAAGCCGTTCTGGGCCGTGAGTCTCTCCAACAACCACGCGACGGACTACGGGCTACCGGGCCTGGAGCGCACCCTCGAGACGCTGGACGCGGAGGGGGTCGCTTGGTTCGGCGCCGGACGCACGGAGTCGGAGGCTCGCGCGGGCATCGTCGGGCGCGGGCCGGGCACACCCACGATCGCCTACCTCGGCTATGACGACATCGGCGAGGTGATCTGGGCCGAGGGGGAACGCGGTGGCGTCGCTCGCGCCTCAGTGGACGCGATCGCGGAGGACGTGGCGCGCATGCGCGCCCGCGGCGACGTGGACTTCGTGGTGGTGACGCTGCACGCGGGCACCGAGTACACCCGCGAGGTGACGGCGCGGCAGCGCGAACTGGCACGCGCTGCCATCGATGCCGGGGCAGACCTCGTGGTGGGGACGCACCCGCATGTGCTCCAGGAGGTCGAGGAGTACGGGGGCGGACTGATCCTCTACTCCCTCGGCAACTTCGTGTTCGACCTGGACGCCGACGACCTGGCGACCATGGGCGAGGGCCCGTTCCAAACCGTGGTCGCCCTCGTCACGTTCGAGACGGGCAAGCCGCTCTCGCTCGAACTGCGTCCCGCGCGCATCGATGTCGACGAGAACCGCCCCCGCCCCGCGACCGCCCAGGAGGCCACGGCCATCCTCGATGTGCTGGGGTACGAAGACGGCGCGCAGGCGGCGGAGACGCCGGAAGCAGAGATCGACGCTGAGGGTGATCAACTCCCGCTGTTCTTCGAGTACGAGGTCCAGGCGAGCGACACGCTCTCCGGCATCGCCTCACGCTTCGAGATCGGCGAGGACTACCTGCTGTGGAACAACCATGACCTGCAGAGCGCCGATGACCTCCGGGCCGGGATGACCCTCCAGATCCCCGCAGTCGAGGGCATCCTGCACGCAGTCTCGCCAGGGGAGACTGCGACCTTGATCGCGGTGATGTACGACGCGGACTGGCGCGACATCGTGGCGTTCGAGGCGAACGGACTACAGGGCGATCCGAACCGCGTCCTGGCCGGGACGGTCATCCTCGTCCCGGGCGGACGCCGCGTCCCCATCACGCCCGCGGTGCCGTCGCAGCCGGGCGCGGCTTCCGGCTGGGTGTGGCCAGCGGCCGGCACGCTCGCGAACGAGTTCGGGCCCACGCATCCCCTCGGGATTGACATCGCGGCGCCGGCGGGGACGACTGTGGCTGCCGCGCGCGCAGGCACCGTGACGTTCGTCGGCGGCGATCCGTGCTGCGACTACGGCTACTACGTCGTCATCGACCACGGCGATGGGTATGCCAGCCTCTACGCGCACCTCGGCGACTTCCTCGTGGGTGAGGGCGCATACGTGAATGCCGGGGACGCCATCGGCACCACCGGCGTGACCGGCGGAAGCGAGGGCATCGAGGGCGCGTGGCTGCACTTCGAGATCCGGCGGAACGCTGTGTACCAGGACCCGCTGTCGTTCCTGCCGTAGCGGCCTGACTCGTGGGCCGTTATTCGTGCGTTTCACAAGACGGGTAGTGCGCGGCGAGACACCTCGTCAGTACGCTCACGCCCATGGATGCTCGCATCGCACCGGAGTCCGTGACCGATCGCCAGCGCGAGGTGGCCCGGCTGATCGCGGAGGACAAGACGAACCGCGAGATCGCGGAAGCCCTCGGCATCTCACTCGACGGGGCGAAGTACCACGTCTCGGAACTCCTCGGGCGCCTCGGGCTGGCCCGGCGCGAGGACGTGGGCGCGTGGTACCGCGAGCACTTCGGATGGCGGCGCCGTCTCCGAGGGGTGCTCGCACTGCCCCTCCTTCCGGTAGCCCTCGGTGTCGGCGGGGTTACGGTCACGGTGGCCGTGGCGGTGGTGGCCGTAGCGATGTGGGGTGGGAGCGGTGCGGGCGACGGAACGACGATCGAGGTGATCCAGGGGCCCGGGCAGACGCCGATGCGGGCCTCGCTCATCGCCTCCGGAGATGGCGCGCTACTCGTCGGTGGCTTTCGGCCGACGGCAGCGACGAACGGGCGCGACTTCTCCGACGCCATCTGGTGGTTCGACCCCGACACGCGCGAGTGGCGCGAGATTGGTTCGCTGGACAGGCCGCGTGCCGGAGATCCCGTACTGGCCGGGACGGACCAGGGATTTGTCATTGCTGGCGGGCGTCTCACAAGCGGGCCATCGACGACCGTCGGGGTTGCGGAAGACATCCGCATCCAGGAGTACCGCGTCACGCCCGCAGGGGTGGACCTCGTTCGAGAGGACACCCTCGGCGGCGTCGAAGCGGTTGCCGTCGGCGAGGACGGAGTGATCGACTTCCTGACCAAACGACAAGCCAGCACCGAAGGCGTCAGGTTCGATGTCTACCGCTGGGGCGACCATGGCCCCATCTCGGTGTTCTCCTTCCAGGGTGATCGGGACTCGCCGGCGATCGACGCCCGCGGCGAAGGGCTTCCAGGGGGCGGGTTCCTGCTGCTGGGTGACGACTGGGCTGCAATCCTCGATCCGGACGACGATCCGCTTGTCACCTTCGCACTGGGCGAGACTGAGCAAGCCCTCGCGACAAGCGCCGTCCTGACGCTCTCGGACGGGCGTATCGCGCTGCTCGGCGGGCCGGAGGCCGAGTCCTGGACGCGGTACATCGAGGCCGTGCAGGAGATCGCCGCCGGGCCTCCGGGCGTAGACCTTGGATCCGTTGCCACGAGCGGCCTGGCCGACGTGCTGCCAACGGACGAGGTGATCCTCCTCGACCGGACGACCCAGAGCGTCACGTATGCGACGTTGGCGGAGGCGCGAATCCTACCCGCCGCATCGGCGTTTGCCGATGGCGGAGTCCTCGTCACCGGGGGCCTCGAATCCTTCGAGCCTCAGGGCAACGCGGACGTGCGGCTCTGGCGGTTCGACCCGGCCACGGGGTACGCCGAGCAACTTGGCACCGTGCCATCGCCAGGCCTGACCGGGAACGCCGTCACCCTCGCAGACGGGCGTGTCTTGCTCCTCGCCATCGACCCGACTGCCCAGAGCGAAGCACCGGTCACGCAGACGTACCTCGTGACGCCATGACGCGCCGCCCCGACGGCTCGGCCCCTCCGAGGGCACACGCACGCGCAGCAAGGGGCGGCACCCGGCCTGCGAGTGCCGCCCCTTGCACTGCGCGCCTCCAGGAGGGGAGGGGCGCGCATGGGACCGGGAACGAGGGGGGCTTACGAACGGGGGCCCTGGGAGTGGACCTGCGGGCTGGCGCCCTGGGCGCTGCCGCCAGTGTGCTGCATCTCCTGGCCGCAGCAGCAGGTCGGGTTCATGTCGCCGGATTGGTCGGCGTTGGCGGAGCGGGTGACCTGGATCTCCGCGCCGCAGTTCGTGCATGCGTATACCTGGCCGGCCATGAAGGACACGGGGCACCTCTTTCGTGCGGTGAGCGTCGAGGTCGGCGCTCCATCGCTTGCCACCGTCCTCGGTGCGGGCTTTCGGTGCCGACTCCCGCGCGGCCTGGTCGTGACACGCTCGTAACGATCAGGGGAGGTTCGCCGTGCGCGGGCCCCTATAGCGGCTTGGGATCCCATCGGGTCTAATGCGCCGAACTCTTCACGAACCGGGGAAGGCTCGTCCCATGCCATTCAGTACCTCCACCGTCCGCCGAGGGGCGGGCCTCGCCGTGTGCGCCCTCGTGGCGTCGGTCGTCCTCGCGTGTTCCGGGGGCGGCGAGGAGGAGCCGGTGACGGCGGAGCAGGCGGCGGCGATCGTGGCGGCCGGGCTGCTCGCGGAGGAGGACCTGCCCTCCGCGACGTGGGAGGCCGAGGAGACGGACAACCTCACGCAGGACGACGCCGCATCCGAGGACGGGCTGGAGGATCCGGACGACCTGTTCGCCTCGACGCCCGCGTGCCAGGCGGTGAGCGAGATCCTGCAGGCCGCGAATGAGGACAGCACGCCACTCGCCGACATCGAGCGGGCGTTCAACAACGGCGACGGCGGGCTGGTGGCGCGAGGCGTGACCAGCAACATCTTCGTGCCGGACCCCAGCCTGGACATCGACGAGCAGTTCGACCGCCTGTCGGACGTGTTCACGCCGGACGGGATGCGCGCCTGCTTCGAGGACGGCTTCCGCGCCTCCCTGGAGGGCGAAGAAGGTGTGGTGATCTCCGGCATCGAGGTCTACGCGCCTGAGACGGTCGCGCCGGGCGGGATTGGCCTGGCAATGGACCTCGAAGCCATCGCGCTCATCATCCCGATCGAGCTGCACCTGGAGATGCACATGTGGCCGGAGGGCCCGGCGGTGGGCTCCCTCATGATCATGGAGATGAACTCCGAGCTGCTGCGGGAGAACGCTGGCGACATCGTGGACAACGCGCACAGCCGCCTCGCCGCCGCGGTGGAGGCAAACTAGGTCCCCCGACAGTCTCAGCCTCTTGCCCCGCCCGAGTGGTGCGGAGCACCCTCGACTCCGGTCTAGCGCCGAGGGGGTACGTTGGGATCGAGGAGTGCTGAGTCATGCAGTGCGCGGCGTGCCAGCAGGGGGAGACTCGGACCGGCGTGGCGAACCTGGGGTTCGCGCGCGGCGGGGTCGAGGTTGTCGTGCGTGGGGTGCCGGCGGACATCTGCGAGGCTTGCACGGAGTTCTTCGTGGACGAGGTGACGAGCCACCAGGTGATCGCGCTGGCGGAGGACGCCATTGCGCACGGGTGGCCGGTGGTGCACTACGCTCCCTGACTTGAGTTGGGACTGAACTCAGGCAGGTGCACGGAGGCATCTTGATGACCGTCGCGGACGTGCCGCAACTCACACCAGTCACGCTCTCCACCCTCGCGGCCACGCCGCAGGCGGTGCGGGCCATGGCGGCCGGACTCCCGGACGAGGTCCTGCGCGCGCTCCCGGATCCCGACGCCAACGCCGGCGACTGGAGCCTGCACACGGTGGTGGTGCACCTGGTGGACAGCCACCGGCGACAGGTGGGCCGCGTTCGGAAGATGGTGCAGGAAGACAACCCCGGCCTGGCGAACGTGGATGAGTGGGAGTCGCTGACCGCCTCCGGACTGCTCGACGAGCCGACGGCTGCGCTGCTGGAGGTCCTGGCGTCGGAGCGGGCGGTGGACGTGGCCTGGTACGCCTCGCTGGGGGCGGAGGCGCTGGGGCGGACGGGCGTGCACTCGGTGGGCGGCGAGGTGACGGTGGCGAACGTGCTGAACCACGCCGCCTACCACGACGGCCAGCACCTGGGACAGGTGGCCCGCCTGATCGAGGTCATGGCGCACATGGGGCGCGGGAACATGCGCCTCGTGGACCTCTAGCGCTGAGACGCCCCGTGCAACGGCCACCGATCTTTCGCTGGATCCGCTCGATCCCACTGCTGCGCACGCTGGCGGAGATTGCTGCCGGGCTGCTGGCGGCGCGCCAGCCTGTGGGCGCGACCGGCGTCATCCTGGGGCGGGACGGACGCGTCCTCGTCGCGTTGCACCGGACGAGGCCTTCGGCGCCCTGGGGGCTGCCGGGTGGATGGCTGCACCGAGGTGAACTGCCGGAGGCCGGGATCCTGCGCGAGGTAGGCGAAGAACTCGACGTGCCGGTGACGCTGGACGCCTACGTGTGCTCCTACGAGCACTGGCAGGGCCGCCTCCGGCCTCGAGGGCTAACGCTGGCCTTCCGGCTGCGCTCGCACGCGCCGGCCGGATCTGACATTGCCCCTCGATCCTGGGAGATCGCGACGACACGCTGGGTGACGCCGGAGGAAGCGGAGCGGATGCTGGCGGAGGACGAGGCGCACGCGGTGCGAGCCGCGCTGGGTGGTTTGGCGAAGGAGGACGGGTGATGGCGCTGTCGCCACTGCTACGCGAGCAAGCTCTGGAACGGGGGCTGCTGGACGAAGGCGAACGCGTGGACGCCGCCACCGCCTTCCGCCT
>CAYTRA010000143.1:0-6843 GCA_964439675.1 uncultured Dehalococcoidaceae bacterium | reverse complement strand
CAGCGAGCCGCCCCGGGCCACGGTGAGGACGGCGTCCTGGATCGCGCGAGGGTTCAAGTCCTTCAGGAGGTAGCCGGAGGCGCCCGCCATCACGGCGGCGAAGAGCGCGTTCTGGTCTGCGTGTGAGGTCAGGACCAGGACCTTCGTGTCCGGCAGCCGCTCGCGGATCTGGCGGCACGCCTCAACGCCGGTGCCGTCCGGCAGGCGCAGGTCCATCACCACCACGTCCGGCCGAGTCTGGAGCGAGACCTCCACGGCCTGCGCGACCGTACCGGCCTCGCCGACCACCGCGATCTCCGGGCGTTCGTCCAGCAGGTCGATCAGGCCGCGCCGGACCACGGCGTGGTCGTCCACCAGCACCACACGGAACTGTTGCGACGAAGTGGTCAAGTCCGCGCGCTCCGAATCGCTGCCCGGGGAACCTCGATAGTAACGGTCGTCCCCTGCCCATGCTCGGACTCGAAGATGACCGAGCCGCCGAGGTCAGAGGTCCGCTGGTGGATGCTGCGGACGCCCACGCGCGCCTCCGGGACGCGCGTGGGATCGAACCCGCGCCCGTCGTCTGACACCACCAGGCGCACGCGGTCCTCGTCCACGCGTAACACCAGGGAGGCGTTGCCCGCCTGGGCGTGGCGTTCCACGTTGGAGACGAGTTCCCGCGCGAGGAAGTAGATGTGGCGTTCCGTCGCCGGATCGAGCGCCGCCCCATGCAGGTCGACCTCCAGGCGCCAGTCGGTGCTGGTGGCGCCCTGCACTAGCGAGTGCAACCGCGTCTCCAGCATGCCCTCCGGGGCCCCCTCGGCGCCCGTGAGGTGGCCGATGTAGGCGCGCAGTTCGCCGATCACCACGTTGAGGTCGATGCTGGCCTTCTCCAGCGCCTCCTGCTTGCTCACGTCGTCTCGGCTCATGGCGCGGTGCATACTGAGGCCCACGGCGTAGATCGACTGGATGATGTCGTCGTGCAGGTCGCGCGCCACGCTGTCGCGCATCTGGTACTGCTCCAGCGCCAGCTCGGCCTTGCGCCGTTCGAGCGCTGCGAAGCCCACGGTGGCCAGTTCCGCCGCCGCTCGGAGCAGCGTCTGCTGCTCCGGACGCAGCGGGCGGCCGGAGCGCGTGCCGAAGATGACGTGGCCGCCGTCCTCCAGGTTGGCCGCCTGCACCGTGACGATCGAGGCAGGCAGCAGGTCCTTTAACTCCCGGAGTCCGGTCTGGACGCGCCCTTCCAGCATGGTCTCCAGCGCGGGGCCCAGGGCCGGTTCTTCCACGGACGAGACGGACTGCGGGTCCTCCTCCTCCGGCACTACCCACGCCACGGAGAACTCGGAGGCGTCGTCCAGTCCCGGGAGGAGCGAGGTGACGAGGGTGCGCGCCGCCTGCTCGCGGTTGGACGCCTCCTGCAGGCCGCGCGCGGCACGGGCGAGCGTCTCCGCCGCCACGCGCTGCCGGCGCTCCGACTGCAGCACCTGCGCGTTGCTCACCGCGATGGCGGCGTAGACGGCGAGCGCCTCCAGTTCCGCCTGGTCCGCGTCCGAGAATCGAGGCGCGCCCGGGCGACGGGTCACGTAGAACGCGCCGATTGCGCGTCCGGCGTACTTCAGCGGAACCCCGAGGAAGGGCCCCATGGACGGATGCCCGGAGGGGAAGCCGACGGAGGCTGCGTGCTCCGTGACCTCCTCCACGTTGATCGAGTGGGGTTCCACGGCGAACTCGCCGAGCAGCCCCAGGCCGAGCGGCGGGTGAGACAACGCCTCGCGTTCGGAGTCGGAGGTTCCGGCCGTCTCGAAGTGTGTGAGGGCGCGATCTTCGCCGTATGCGCCGATGGCGGCGTAGTCCGCGCCAGTCAGGAGGAGGGCGGCGTCCGCGAGGCGGCGGAGGAGTCCTTCAAGCGGCTGGAGTTCAATCACCCCCGTCAGGATGTCGCTCAGGTCGGGGGAGTTCATCCGCATACAGCCGCGTCCCCTGTCGCGCTCGATCCCGGAGCGGTGTTCGAAGCCGCTGACAGTTCGAGTATAGGCGTAGCCTCTCTCGCGGGCTCTTTGGGTGCGTTTTGGTGCTCACCAGCACGCTCGGAACGGCCTGTCGCGGCGCCGGGCGGCCTCTCAGGGTGGTGTGTGAACGCGGGAACGTTCTTGTGAGGCAACACCGCTTGTGATAGATCGTTGCGAGCCGACAAACAACCTGTATGTGAGCGCCGGGGAAATCGCTCGAAGCAGGTTCGGCGACCATGACCAGCATTGGCCGTACGGAGGGAACGAACATTGGCTGAGTCGAACTACTGGACCCGAGTGTCTAGAAATCGAGTGTCGCGCCGCGCAGCGCTGCGCGGCGCGGGCATGGGCCTGGCCGGCGTCGCCGGCGCGGCCCTGATCGGCTGCGGCGGAGACGAAGAGGGCGGCGACGGCACCGCTACCGCCACGCAGTCCGGCGGCAGCGACGGCACCGCGCAGCCCACCGCAACGCAGGACACCGGTTTGCCGGTGCAGGGCGGCACGTACACCACGTTCACGTCCACCTTCGCGGGCGTTGACCCGCACAACTCGGTGTACGGCGGCGCCGGCATCGTGCCGCTGGTCTACAACTACCTGGTGCGCCAGGAGGTGCTGCGGCAGGACCTGGGCGAGAACGGCCAGATCACTGACCTGGCGGAGAGCGTGGAGGTCTCCGGCGACCAGCAGACCTGGGTGTTCAAGCTGCGCCCGGGCGTGAAGATCCAGCCCAACAGCAACGGCGTGCCAGAGCGTGACCTCACCTCGGCGGACGTGATCGCCTCGTTCGACCGCATCGCGGACGCGGCGAACGGTGCGAACGGCTTCGCCACGTTCGCGTTGTTCATCGACTCGTACGAGGCGCCGGACGACACCACGGTGCAGATCGTCACCAAGAGCCCGTTCTCGTGGCTCCTCGAGGCCATCGGCGACAACCTGCAGGGCGCGATCGTCCCGCAGGAGTGGCTGGAGCAGGGCAACGACGCCGTGAAGGCCATGTCCGTCGGCGCCGGCCCGTTCTGGCTGGAGAGCATCGTCGAGGGCGACAAGGCCATCATGAAGCGGAACCCGAACTACTACATCGAGGGGCAGCCGTACCTCGATGAAGTCCGCATCCTGATCATGCCGGACACGGCCACTCGCATCACCGCGTTCCGGGACCGCCAGATCGACGTCTTCACCACGGAGAACGGCGAGGAGGCCGCGAGCCTGGTGGCGGACGGCATCACCCACGTGGAGCACGGCTCCACGGGCTACAACTCCTTCTGGATGCGCACGGACGTGCCGCCGTACGACGACCCGCGCGTGCGTCGCGCCATCAACATGTCCATGAACCGCGACCAGTACATCGCCATCGTCGGGCGCGGGCAGGGCAAGGCCATGGGCCCGCTGGCGCCGGTGTTCGAGAACTACGTGCTCTCAGACGACGAACTGGCGGAGGCGCAGCCGTACGACCCGGAGGGCGCGAAGGCGCTCTTCGAGGAGGCGGGGGTCACCGAGATCCAGTTCGCGCACCCCACGTCCTCCAACATGAACGACTACGTGAGCATCCTGCAGCAGCAGTTGCAGCAGATCGGCGTCACCATCCGGCCCACGCCGCTGGACGCTGGGACGTGGGTTGCCGGGTACTTCGCCGGCCAGCACGAGGCCTCGTTCTCGTTCAACCAGTCGTACAAGACCCCGCACTTCGCCCTCCAGTGGTACCGGACGGGCGGCATCACGGGGAACAACAACTACGACACGAAGTACTACACGGCGGAGGTGGACGCGGCGATCGACGAGGCCGCGGCCATCTTCGACGAGGAGGAGCGGCGGCAGGCGTACAAGGACGCGCAGAAGACGATCCTGGCCTCCGACCCGGCCTTCCTGAACGTGTTCAACGTGTCCAACAACACCCTGTTCTACGACGACATCCACCGCACCCAGCCCGGGCCGGGCGCGCTGGACGTCTCGCTCATGCGCGAATGGTGGATCGAGGCGTAACGGGGGGACGGCGAAACCACGGCAACGCAGCGGCGGGCGACGCCTCGACTCCTCCGATCGGGAACCCCACCGGTCGGGCTGAGGCGCCGCCCGTTCGTCGCTCTACAGGGAGGGCGATGTGCTGACGTACGCGATCCGACGCACCGTGCTGGCGCTGATGATCCTCTGGTTCATCTCGCTGGTCGTGTTCGTCCTGATGCGGTGGATGCCGGGCGATCCGGCCCTGCTGCAACAGGGCATCCAGGCGACGCCCGAGGTCATCGAGCGCGTCAACCGCGAACTGGGGCTGAACGATCCGCTGCCGGTCCAGTACGTGGACTGGCTGTGGGGCATCCTGCGGCTGGACCTGGGGCGGTCCGTCCTGAGCCAGCAGAGCGTCACCGATGAGTTCATGGTGCGCTTCCCCGTGTCGTTCCAGCTGATGGCGCTGACGCTGCTGTGGACGGTGCTCCTGGGCATCCCGTTCGGCATCATCTCCGCGATGAAGCGGAACCGCTGGCCGGACTACATGGTGCGGCTGACGGCCATCCTGGCGCTGGCGGTGCCCTCGTTCTGGATCGCGACGCTGGTGCTGATCCTGCCTCAACAGCAGTGGGGCTATGCGCCGCGGCTGGACGGGGCCGTGTCGCTCTTCGACAACCCCACGGAGAACCTCAAGCAGTTCATCCCGCCCTCGCTGGTGCTGGCGTTCGCGCCCATGGCCAGCGTGATGCGCCTTACGCGGTCCTCGCTGCTGGAGGTGCTCCGGACGGACTACATCCGCACCGCCCGCGCCAAGGGGCTGACGGACCGCGCGGTGGTGTTCAAGCACGCGATGAAGAACTCCGTCATCCCGGTGGTGACGGTAATCGGCCTGCAGGTGGCGGGCCTGCTGGGCGGCTCCGTGATCGTGGAGCAGATCTTCAACCTGAACGGTCTGGGGCAGTACGTCTATCGAGCCATCCTCCAGAAGGACTTCGCGGTGGCGCAGAGCCTGGTGCTCTACACGGCCGCCGCGGTGGTCTTCCTGAACCTGGCGGTGGACCTGGCGTACGGCTGGCTGGACCCGCGCATCCGGTACTCCTGATGCCGGACGACTACCGAGGCGACTGCTAACTACCCGGTGGGGGGAACAGGGGACAACGTGCTCGAAACCGCTCAGGGCACCCGCGCCATGGGGGCAGGCCGCGCCGGCGTGCATCGCAGCCCGTGGGGCTTCTTCTGGCGGACGGTCCGGCGCAGCCCGCTGGGGGCGCTGGGCCTGCTGCTGATCGTGCTGCTCCTCTTCGTGGGCATCTTCGCCCCGTGGATCGCGCAGTACGAGGTCAATGAGTTCGCCGGGTTGCCGAACGAGACGCCCAACAGCACCTTCTGGTTCGGCACCGACAAGTTCGGCCAGGACCTGTTCAGCCGCGTGGTCTACGGCGCCCGCATTTCACTCCAGGTGTCCTTCCTGTCGGTCATTGGTGGGACGGCGGTGGGGCTCCTGATCGGGTCGTTCTCCGGATACAAGGGCGGCTGGGTGGACACGGTGGTGCAGCGAGTGGTGGACACGCTCATCGCATTCCCGGCGCTGATCCTGCTGCTGATGATCGTGCGGCTGCTGGAGCCCTCGCTCCGCAACGTCATCATCGTCATCGCCATCGTGATCATCCCGGGCGTGGCCCGGGTCATCCGAGGCGCCGCCCTGGCCGAGCGCAACAACCAGTACATCGAGGCGGCCCAGGCGCTGGGCGCCACGGACCTGCGCATCCTGCTACGGCACATCATCCCCAATATGCTGCCGCTGGCGATCGTGATCTCCACCACGCTGCTGGGTACGGCCATCCTGGCCGAGGCGTCGCTCTCCTTCCTCGGCCTGGGCGTGCCGCCACCCAACCCGTCCTGGGGTGCGGACATCAACGCGGCGCGGAACTCGTTCCCGATCAACATCGCACAGGCGTTCTTCCCAGGCCTGGCCATCACCCTGACCGTGCTGGGCTTCAACCTGCTGGGCGACGGCCTTCGCGACGTGCTGGACCCCCGGCTCCGAGGCGCCTCCTGACACCCATGTGAGCGAGAGCGGTCTCGCCCCCCGGGGCCGTTCGAGTCGCTGACGCCCGCCTCATCGAGGCGGGCGTCTTCGTTCGAGGGGCGAGAGGGGACGGAGAAGCGGCGCTACGAGACCTCGACGGCGGCTTCCTCGTCGGACTCGGGTCGGGCTGCGGCGCGGCGGGGGGTAGGCTCGTCCGACACGTCGTCGCCATAGGCGCGGCCATAGGCGTAGTAGTAGTACCCGGACTCCCGCCCGGCCACCTGGTTGAGCACGATGCCAGCGATGGGACGCGCGGACTGTGCGAGTTCCTCGATGGTGGCTCGGAGTGCGCCGCGGCGCGTGCGGCCGGCGCGCGCGACGACCACCAGGCCGTCCACCAGCGTCGCCAGGACGGAGGCGTCCGTCACCACGAGGGCCGGCGGCGAGTCCAGCAGGACCACGTCGAAGCGTCCCTTCAGGCGGTCCAGCAGTTCCTGCATCCGGGCCGAGCCCAGCAGTTCGGACGGGTTGGGTGGCAGCGGGCCGGCGGTGACCACGGATACGTTGGTGTAGATCGAGCGCTGCACGGCGCGGTCCAGGTCCGGCTCGCGTGCCAGCAGGAGGTTCGTCAGGCCCTCGCCATTCTCGAGGCCGAAGACGCGGTGCAGGGTGGGGCGGCGTAGGTCCGTGTCCACCACGCACACGCGGTGCCCGGCCAGGCCGTAGACCACCGCGAGGTTGGCCGTGGTCGTGGTCTTGCCCTCGGCCGGGCCGGGGGAGGTGACGAGCACGAGCTTGCGGTCACGCCCGAGGTCGATGGCGTACGTAAGGTTCGTGCGCGCCGCCCGGTACGCCTCGGCGATGGTGCTGCGCGGGCGGGTG
>CAYTRA010000142.1:0-6881 GCA_964439675.1 uncultured Dehalococcoidaceae bacterium | reverse complement strand
CGCATGGCCACCCGCAAGACCGAACTCGAAGCCGCCATCGCCGACGAGGCCACCCCCCGCAAGAAGTAGCGCCCCCCGCCACCACCCTCGACGCACCAGTAGCCTGCCCAGCCCCCGAGGGGCTCCCCCCTCCGACACGCTCAAGGCGAGCGGCTGGTCGGCGTGCCGTCCGAGGTCGACCGCCCTCTGGCCCCCTCCCCCCTCGCGGGGGAGGGCGGGGGTGGGGGGAGAGGCACGACCAGCCCCTCGGCGCGCCGGTACCCGCCCGAGCCTCCGAAGGCCCCCTCCCAACAGGCTCAGGTGAGCGGCTGTTGGCGTGCCGTCCGAGGTGCACCGCCATCCGGCCCCCTCCCTTGAGGAAGCGCTGGGGTGAGGGGCTCCCGCCGGAGTGCCAGGCACCGCGCGCCGGCTCAGACGCGGCCATCTGAAGCGAGCCAGGACGAGGGCGGGGTGCCGATTTCCCCACTCCCGCAGTATTGTTGAAGGACCACTCACCACGGGACTGCGAGCGGCGGGCGCTCGGACGGCGATGCGCAGCCAATGGGCTGCCATGTGCCGCCGGGCTTGTTCGGAGGGAGCGCGCGTGACGCGCAACACGCCAGAGGTGAGGCGCCCGCGCCAGCCCCGGTCTTCTCGGACGCTACTCGGACTCCTGGGTGCAGCCCTCGTGGCCGCGCTCCTCGCCGCGTGCGGCGGTGGCGGCGACGACATCGTGGTGAGCACGGAGACCCCCACCCCCACCACCGAGGCGACCGCCTCTCCCACTCGCACGCCGACGCGCACCCCCACCCCCTCGCCCACGCCGACGGCGAGCGAGGAGCCCCGCGGCGAGATCGTGCAGAGCCTGCGTGACCTGATCTCTGCCCACGGCTACCCGGAAGACGCCAACTACGCGACCCTGCGCATCCCCACCCTCGGCGTAGATGCGCAGGTGTCCTCGCGCTACGTGGGGCGTGACGGCGTCATGCCCAACCCCGTCGGCCCCGCGCACGTGGTCTGGTACGACATGAGCGCGTGGCCCGGCATGGGTGGCGCGCCCGGCGGCGGCGGCAACGCCATCTTCTCCGGCCACGTGGACTACGCCGCCAACGTCGGCTACGCCGGCGTCTACTACCGAGGCCAGGGCGTCTTCAGCCAGCTCCGCCTCCTGTCCGAAGGCGACATCATCGAGGTCGACTACAACGGTCAGACGCTGCGCTACGCCGTCACCTGGCGGCAGCAACTCGGCGCGGAGGACACCAACTGGGGCTCCATCTGGAGTAACGACGTGCCGGTGGATGCCATCACCATCTACACCTGCGGCGGCGAGTTCGACTTCAACAGCCTCCAGTACGCCGACCGCGTCGTCGTCCGCGCCGAGCGCATCTCCTAGGCACGGCCCACGCCTCCGGCTCTCCCGTGGGGGCGCAGCGTGCTACGCCCGACATCGAAGGCTCGCGAACCTCGATCTGCGGCGTCTGCTAACGCACCTCCGAGGTGCGACCCGCCTCTCGCTCCGCCGTCGCCTCCGCCAGCCGCCGCTCGAGGTCCTCGATGCGGTCTTCCAGCGCCTGCAGGCGGTCCCACTCCGGGTCGGGGAGGCGCTCCACCGTATCGTTCGAGTGGTTCGTGTACGCGATGACGTGGCCGGGCACGCCCACCACTGTCGCGTGGGGCGGCACGCTCTGCACCACGACCGACCCGGCCCCGATGCGCGCCCCATCGCCCACCGTGATCGCGCCGATCAGTTTCGCCCCCGCGCCCACCAGCACGTCGTTGCCCAGGGTGGGGTGCCGCTTCTCCCGCCGCGTCGATGTGCCACCGAGGGTCACCCCCTGCAGCAGGTGGCACCGGTCGCCGATGACCGCCGTCTCGCCGATCACGACGCCCATGCCGTGGTCGATGAACAGCCCCCGGCCAATCGTGGCCCGCGGGTGGATCTCGATGCCCGTGAACATCCTCGCGAGGTGGGAGAGCAGCCGCGCCACCAGCCGCAGCCCGCGAGCATCGAGGGCATGCGCGACGCGGTAGGCGACCAGCGCGTGCACGCCGGGGTAGGTCAGCAGCACCTCCACGCGGTTGCGCGCGGCCGGGTCGCGCCGGAGCGCCGCGTCCACGTCGTTGCTGATCTCACCCCGGAGGGTGCCGAAGAACGCCATTGGGAGAGCCCATCCCCACGGCCGAGGCGGCGCTGAGAGCACCTCGGGATTGTTATGGTAACGCGCCGCCATCTCTTTCCGCTGCCTCCCCAGATCGAGGGCGGCCGCGTTTGATGGTCAAGTACGATTGGTTTTAGAGTAGATCCAATGCCAGACGACCACACGGCCCAGCCACGTCGAGGCGAGCAGTCCTCGCCCGCAGGGGGTCGCGCAGGCCTCGACCAGCGGTTGAGCACCCTCGCCACGCTGACCGATCCCACGCGCCGAGCGCTGTACGAGTACGTGCGGGCGCAGGCCCACGCGGTGGGCCGCGACGAAGCGGCATCCGCCACCGGCCTCTCGCGCTCGCTGGCCGCCTACCACCTGGACCGACTCGCGGAGTCCGGCCTGCTCCAGGTGCGCTACGAGCGCCCGCCCGGCCGCACCGGCCCCGGCGCCGGCCGGCCCTCGAAGTTGTACTCGCGCCCGCCCGGGGCCGTGGAGGCGAGCATCCCCCGGCGGGACTACCTGCTGGCCGCGCGCGTCTTCGCAGACGCCCTGGCGGAGGACGAGACCGGCGCGGTGCTGCAGGCGGTGACCGGCGTCGCGCGCCGCCTCGGCGTGTCCGCAGCGAGCGAGGTGGTCGAGGACGGGGCGAAGCCCTCGGCGGAGGAAACGCTGGCGGCGCTGGGCTACGAGCCATACCGGGACGGCGACGTCGTGCGCGTGCGGAATTGCCTCTTCGACTCCCTGGTGGAGGACCACAAAGACCTCGCGTGCACCATGAACCTCGGACTGGTGGAGGGCGTCCTCGATCGCATCGAGGACCGCACGCATCGCGCGTGCCTCGACCCCGGGGAGGGCCGCTGTTGCGTCGCCCTCGTGCGTGACCATGACTCGGCGACCGCCTGAGCGGTTGCGTCTCTGTTCCCCGCTCGCCCTGAGCCCGTCGAAGGGGCCGGCCGAAGGCCGGACGGGAACCCTTCGCACTCGACGCCAAACCCAGCAGCGCCGCCTGCCAGCCCCGGGGAGGGCCGGCAGGCGGCGCCGAATGGAGCGCCCCCGCCCTGGGCGCTACCTCGACGGGCTACCGGCGCCGAGCCGTCGCCAGCCGCCCGCCGGCCACCAGGCCCAGGGCCACGACGGCCAGGGCGAGCGCGCCCAGCGGCGACACCACGTCGTCCACGCTCAGGCCGGCGTTGCCAGCCGCGGAGGGCGCGGGCGCGCCCGAGCCGGAACCGGAACCGGAGCCAGCGTCAGCCGCCGTCACCGTGAACGCCGTGCGCATTCCCAGTCCGTAGTGGCCCGGCACGTTGCAGATCAGCACGTAGTTGCCAGCCGCCAGGTCTACCGTCAGCGCCTCGCTGGCGCCGCTGTCGATCGCGTCCGTGTCGCCCAGCACGTCCAGGCCGCTCACGTCCACCGTGTCGCCGGACTGCGGCAGCGCGTCAGCCGCCAGGTCCGTGCGGATCACGACCAGTTCGTGCTGGATGCCGCCCACGTTCTCCGCCTCGAACGTCACGGACCCCGCCGCCACCGTCGCCACCGAGGGCGTCACGGAGGGCGGTGCCTCCGTGAGATCCACGCCGACGACCGTCTGCGCGGTGGCCGAACCCGGCACCAGCGCCAGGAACGCCGTCCCTACCACCAGGAATGATGTGAGATATCGCCGAACCATGTCCCGAACTCCTCGCTCTGTCTCCTCGTCCGATGAGGGCTTGGGCCTCGCGGACTCTAAAAATAACGCAGATGCACTATAGAATGTCCCGTGCCATCGTCAACCACGCCGCTGGTGACGAATGCATGTCGAAGTCCCGGTGCTGACGCCGGCGAACGGAGGAGCGAGGGCGCACGCCTCCAGCCCTCGCGTGATGGCGAGGGTGAGCGAGGTGGGCAGAGTGGCTTGGGGGGTGAAGCCGGACGGGCGCTCTACCGCGCCCCGTCCTCCTCGAGGACCGCGACGGCCATCACGGCGATCGCCGCGCCGGAGCCGATGTCGCCCAGGCGCTCGTTGGTGGTCGCCTTCACGCTGACCTCGCCGTGCGAGATGCCGAGGGTCATCGCGATCGACTCGCGCATCGGGTCGATGTAGGTCGACAGCCGCGGGCGCTCCGCGATCACAGTCGCGTCCACGTTGCCCACCACGAACCCGCGCGCGGCGATCAGCCGGTGGACCCGCTTCAGCAACTCGCGGCTGTCGATGCCGCGCGTGGACGGATCGCCCGGCGGGAAGTGACGACCGATGTCCCCCTCGCCCGCCGCACCGAGGATCGCGTCGATCAGCGCATGGATGAGGGCGTCCCCGTCCGAGTGCCCCTCCAGGCAGGGCGCCTCCGGTATCTCGATGCCGCCGAGGCGCAGGTGGCCGGCTTCGCCGTCGCCCTCACGGAACCGGTGGACGTCATAGCCGATGCCGACCCTCATCTGACCTGCTCCCGTCCGGCGACGCCTGCCGCGCTCGCCTCGCGGGCGGACAGGAGCGCCTCCGCCATGACCAGGTCCGGCGGTGTCGTGATCTTGATGTTCGCCCGGTCCCCCGCCACCGCCGCCACCGGCTCCCCAAGCGCCTCCACCATCGAGGCGTCGTCCGTGGCATCCGAGGTGACCTCGGCGTGGGCGCGCCGGAGCAGATCGCCCCGGAACGCCTGCGGCGTCTGCACCGCCCGCAGCCGCGCCCGGTCCACCGTCCCCTCGACCCGCTCCACGTCCCCCGCGACGTCCCCCGTGACGTCCAGGGTCGAGACGCGCTTGATCGTGTCCACCACCGGGACCACGGGTACCGCCGCTCCAACAGCGCGCGCGCCCTCGAGGACCCGCAGCACCACCTCCGGCGTGGCCAGCGGCCGAGCCCCGTCGTGTACCAGGTACCAGTCCGCCCCCGGCGCCGCCCGCATTCCAGCCGCCACCGAGTCCTGCCGCCGCGCACCCCCCTCGACCGCGTCGAGGGCCACCGATGCACTCGAGGGCAGGAGCGTCCGCACGTCCTCGTGCCGCTCCGCAGGCGCCACCACCACGATCCGCGTGACGCCTCGAGAGCGCGCGAACGCCTCGATGCTGTGGGCCAGCACCGGCCGCCCCGCCAGCGGCGCCCAGATCTTGTCCGCCCCCATCCGAGAGGACGACCCGGCAGCCACGATCACCGCAACAATCTCTTCGTGCGTCACACGGAGATTCTAGGCGTCAGCGAGAGCCAGGGGTTGAGCGGGAGCCGCCGCCCTTCTGACCCCCTCTCCCTCCCACAGAGGGAAGGAAGGGTTGGGGAGGGGCGTGCCGGCGCCAGCCGGCCTACGGACCCTCGCCTACCACCATCGAGGTCCGCGCTATCGAGCAAGCAGCGGACACCGCAGGAATCTGACCCCTCCCCCCTTGCGGGGGAGGGTTGGGGAGAGGGGGAGCCGGCGCCAGCCGGCCTACGGACGAGCGCAAATCACGAAAGGCGAGGAAGCTCCCGCTAGTGCAGCTGCTCGATCCAGGCGTCCACCACACCCTCACGGATGTCCAGGAAGCCCACCGTGCCCAACTGCGTGTTGAGGTTGCGAGGGAACGTCGGCGAACCAGAGTTCACCACCAGCGTCCCCTCCCACATGCGCACCAACGGCGTGTGCGTGTCGCCCGCCACCACCACCTCCATGCGCCCGCCGAAGTGCCGCTGCATGCGCTCCTCCAGGCTCGCCGCGCCGTTCAGCGGGCGGTCCGGGAAGTCGTGTGTCATGCCGATGCTGATGTCGCCGGAGCGCAGCACCTGATTGTACGGCAGGCGAGGGTCATCCGGCGCCACCGGCCGCCCGGAGGATCCATCGTCCCCGTTCCCGCAGACGCCCAGCACCGGTACCCCGCAGCGCTGCTCCAGCCAGTCCAGCACCACGATGTCGTGCATGTCCCCGCCGTGGAGGATCAGGTCCACCCCCTGGAAGGCGGCATAGACCTCGTCGAACAGTTCGCGGCGCGCCTCCGGCACGTGCGTGTCGGACACCAGGCCAATGAGGATGGAACTCGGAAGGGTGTGCTCGTCGCACCACCGTCGCTCAGGAATCTGCACCATGCCCGCGAGCATAGGCCACCCCCGCCGTAGGAGCCGCGCCTCGCGCCCCCTCCCCCCGCACGAGACGGCACGCTAGGCTCGATCCCCGGGAGGCGGCCCTCCTCCCACCCCCGAGGGGTACCCATCGAAGGGTCGTATCGAGCGAGGGCACACGACGTGCGGCTGACGAACACGCTGACAGGTGAGGTCGACGAACTGCGCCCGGTGCAACCGGGGCGGGTGAGCCTCTACGTCTGTGGCGTCACGCCCTACGCCGCCGCCCACGTCGGCCACGCCATGTCGCTCATGGTCTACGACGTGCTGGTCCGCTACCTCCGCTGGCCCGGTAACCCCGCCGGCGGCTACGACGTCGTCTTCGCCTCCAACTACACCGACGTCGACGACAAGGTCATCGAGCGCGCCCGCGAGATGGACGTGGACCCGCTCGAGTTGTCGGAACAGAACATCCAGCAGTGGGAGCAGGAGCAGACGCTCCTCGGCCTCACCCTGCCGGACGAGCGCCCTCGGGTCACCCGGGAGATCGAGAACATCGTCGGGATGATCGAGGAGATCGTCGCGAACGGCCTCGCCTACCCCACCCCCTCAGGCGACGTGTACTTCCGAGTGCGCGCGAAGGCTGACTACGGCAAGTTGTCCCACCGCAACATCGACCAGTTGCGCCAGGGCACCCGCTTCGAGCCCGGCGACGAGAAAGAGTTCGCCCTGGACTTCGCCCTGTGGAA
>CAYTRA010000141.1:6520-6893 GCA_964439675.1 uncultured Dehalococcoidaceae bacterium | reverse complement strand
GCCGCGAACGGGGAGCCGATCATGACGGCGTCCGCGCCGGCGCAGATGGACTTGGACACGTCGCCGCCGGTGCGGATGCCGCCGTCCGTGATGATCGGGACGTAGCGGCCGGTGCGCTCGAAGTAGACGTCACGCGCGTACGCCGTCTCGATGGTGGCCGACACCTGCGGCATGCCGATGCCGAGCACCTCTCGGGAGGTGCAGGCCGCGCCCGGCCCGACGCCGATGAGGACGCCGTGGATGCCTGTCTCCATCAGTTCCAGCGTGGCGGAGAAGTCCACGGTGTTGCCGACCAGGATCGGGACACCCTCCATCTGGCGCACCAGTTCGTCCAGCTGCAGGCCCTTGAGGGAGCGCGAGACGTGGCGGGCCG
>CAYTRA010000141.1:0-6510 GCA_964439675.1 uncultured Dehalococcoidaceae bacterium | reverse complement strand
CCGTGGTGACCGTGGAGGCCACCACCAGGAAGTCCACGCCCGCCTCCTTGGTGATGGGGGCGAAGCGCTTCGTGTTCTGCGGGTTCACAGAGACGATAGCGGTGCCGCCCTGCGCCTTGATCCACTCGATGCGCTGGGCGATCAGGTCTTCTTTGCTCGGCTCCTGGTAGACGCGCTGGATGATGCGCGTTGACTCTTCCAGGTCCGTGGAGGCGATCTCCTCGAGGATCGCGTCGGCGTCCTCGTACTTGGCCCACAGGCCGTCCAGGTTCAGGACGCCCAGGCCACCCATCTTGGAGATGCGGACGGCGAAGGCCGGGTCCACCACGCCGTCCATGGCGGAGGCCAGGATCGGGATGCGGAAGTTGTGCTCGCCCAGGCTGAAGGTGGGCTCCACCAGTTCCGGGTTGGTGGTCACCGCCCCGGGGACGATGGCGACATCGTCATAGCCGTACGCATGGTCTAGCGTCTTCGGCTTGACGGTCGAGGTCGCAAGTTCTGTGTTGGTTCGCTCACTGGTAACCACGTTGCACCCCACCCATCTTCATCTCGTAGAAACGCGAAACCCCCTCAAGCGAGGGGGTCGTTCTTGGACGCACACTGCCCCGAGGAAGACGGGGCGGACTTACGAATGAACACTCGACGCATGGTCTCGCTCGGATAGCCCTGTGTCGGGGAGTTCACGTGAGGATATGGCCCCCTCTCCCCCATGGTCAAACAGAACTGCTAAGGCTTCGATACGGAAGCATCGAGGGCGCGTCGAGGCCCCACGCACGCGAGAGCCTGAGGGGGCTGCGTGCTACGATTCCGCCTCCCATGCCCCAGGAAACCACCACCTCCTCGACCCCCAACGCGCACCCCGAAACCATCCTCGTCGCGGTCGCGTGGCCGTACGCGAACAACCACCTGCACATGGGCCACCTGGCGGGCTCCTACCTGCCGGCGGACATCTTCGCGCGCTACCACCGCATGCGAGGGAACCGCGTCCTCATGGTCTCCGGCTCCGACTCGCACGGCACCCCCGTGACCGTCCGCGCCGAGGACGAGGGCACCACCCCGGAGGCCATTTTCGAGCGCTACCACCAGTCCTTCCTCGACACCTTCGAGGGCTATGGCATCTCGTTCGACCTCTTCACCTCCACCAACACCCAGAACCACGCGGAGGTCACGCAGGACATCTTCCTCCGCCTCCTGGAGCGCGATCACCTCTACGAGGCGGAGCAGGAACTCCTCTACGACCCCAAGGTCGAGCGCTTCCTCCCCGACCGCTACGTCGAGGGCACGTGCCCGCGCTGCGGCTACGAGAGCGCCCGTGGCGACCAGTGCGACAACTGCGGCGCCACCCTGGACGCCGTGGACCTCGTGAACCCCCGCTCCCGGCTCTCCGATGCCACGCCGGAGCGTCGGAAGACGTCGCACTTTATGTTGCGTCTGTCCGCCTTCACCGAGCAATTGCGGGAGTGGGTGGAGCCGAAGACCTATTGGCGCCCGCACGTCCGCAACTTCACGCTCGGCATGCTCCGCGAGGGCCTGCCCGACCGCGCGATCACCCGCGACATCGCCTGGGGCGTCCCGATTCCCCTCGAGGGCTATGAGACGAAGCGCATCTACGTCTGGTTCGAGGCGGTGATCGGGTACCTCTCCGCGACGAAGGAGTGGGCCGCGAGCGACCTCAACCCCTCCGGCGACGCGGAGGACTGGCGGCTGTGGTGGCAGGCGCCGGACGCGAAGGCGCTCTACTTCCAGGGCAAGGACAACATCCCGTTCCACACGATCATCTGGCCGGCCATCCTCATGGGGTACGGCGACCTGGACCTCCCGTACGACGTGCCGGCCAACCAGTACCTGACCATGTCCGGCGCCAAGGCGTCCAAGAGCCGAGGGGGCGTGGTCTGGGCGCCCGAGGCGCTCGAACGCTTCGACCCGGATCCCTTCCGCTACTACCTCACCGCCGCCGCCCCCGAGACGAGCGACTCCGACTTCACGTGGGCGGAGTTCGTGCGGCGGAACAACGACGAACTGGTCGCGCGCTGGGGCAACCTGGTGAACCGCGTCCTCACGATCACCCGCCGAAACTTCGAGGCTCACGTCCCTCAGCCCCCGGACGACCTCGCGCCGGAGTCCGCCGCCCTCCTCGACCGCACGGACGAAGCGTTCGCGGCGGTGGGCGAGGCTATCGAGGCGGTGCAGTTGCGTCGAGCGCTGAACCTCGCGATGGAGGTTGCCGCCGCGGCGAACCAGTACCTGGACGCTCGGGCGCCCTGGGTGCAGGTGAAGCAGGACCGCGACCACGCGGCGGAGACGCTGTTCGTCGCGATCAATGTCATCAGCGGCCTCGCGTCGCTGCTGAACCCCGTCCTTCCGTTCACCTCGCAGCGGGTCTGGTCCCTCGTGGGTCACGAGGGCGACGTGCAGACCGCCGGCTGGCGTCGTACGCCAGTCGTGCCCGGTACCGCACTGCCCGAGCCGCAGCCGCTCTTCAAGAAGCTCGACGACGCCGTCGTTGAAGAAGAGGAAGCCCGGTTGGTCCGCTAGCGCGGCCCAACCTCCTCGCCCGCCCGCCACATCGAGACGTACCCACCGTATGAGCAAGAAGCGCGTCGCACCGCCACCCGAGCCATTACCCGGCGTCGTGGACGCCCACGCGCACACCTGGGACCGCCCGATCGAGGCTGACCGCGACGCGATCCTCGAACGCGCATGGGGGACTGGCCTCACGGCGATCGTCGACGTCGGCGTAGACGTCGAGACCTCGCTCCGCTGCCGCGCCTTCGCGCAGGCCGACCCGCGCGTCCACGCCGTCGCCGGCCTCCACCCGCACGAGGCGTCACGACTCCCCGAGGAGCGCGACGCCCTCGCGGCTGCGGTGGACGCGGGCGGGTTCGTGGCCGTGGGCGAGATCGGGCTGGACTTCTACCGCAACATCTCGCCGCCAGAGGCGCAGGTCGAGGCCTTCGAGTGGCAGCTCGACCTGGCGAGGCAGCACGACCTGCCCGTCGTCATCCACAGCCGCGACGCCGACGAGGAGTGCTTCGCCATCCTCGAACGCTGGGTGCGGCGCGTCGGCCGCTACCTCGGTCCCGCCCGCGAGGTCGGGATGATGCACTGTTTCGCCGGCGACGTGGACCTCGCCCGGCGCTACATCCACCTCGGGTTCCTGATCTCCGTGCCCGGCACCGTCACGTACCCCTCGAACGAGCGAGGGCAGGAGGTGGCGCGGACAGTCCCCCTCGCCCGTATGCTGACGGAGACGGACTGCCCCTACCTCACACCCGTGCCGTGGCGGGGCCGGCGCAACGAGCCTGCCTACGTCGCGGAGACAGTAAGATTCGTGGCGCGACTGCGCGGCGACACGCCGGAGCACGTCGCGCGCGAGACGGCCCAGAACGCCGCCAGGCTGTTCGCGTTCGGGCCGTCCGAGGTCTGACGCACCCCTGGAGAGCCAGCGGATGACGCCGGACGGTTGGTGACCCGAGGAGATGCGAGATGGCACTCGCCACCACACGCGACGTTGACCACCGGGTGGTAGCCGGCGTGTGCGCGGGCATCGCCAGCCGGCACCGCTACCCCGTCTCCGCCGTGCGCGCCGCCACCGTGCTCGTCTCCGTCGCCACGGCCGGCCTCGGCGGCGTCGCCTACCTCGCCCTCTGGCGTCTGCTCCCCGCCGCCGAGGACGCCCCCGCCCCGGCTCCCGGCAACGACGCCCCGAGCGCGAGCATCGAGGCGGCCCCGCAGCACGAGCCCCCGACCACGAGCATGCCCGTGCGGGCTCCCGAAGCGACGCCCACCGCAGCGCCGGTCGCGCCGGCACACGCGACGCCCTCGCCGCCCGTTTCGCCGGAGCTGCAGCGCCTGTACGGCCCGGTGGCGGGTGACCTGCCGCTGGTCACCGAGAAGATCCAGTCCATCGCGGAGGCGGCGGAGTTCGCCCTCCTCCGCAAGATGCTGGAGGCGGCGCTCGCCGGCTCCGGCAAACTGATGCGGCCCGCCATCGCCCTGGCCGGGGGACGCCTCGGCGACTACGACCTCGACAAGCTCGTCCCGCTGGCGGCCAGCGTCGAACTGCTGCACACCGCCACGCTGGTCCACGACGACGTCATCGATGAGGCGGAGACGCGTCGAGGCCAGCAGACGCCGAACGCGCTGTTCGGCAACGCCGCGTCTGTCATGCTGGGCGACTACATGTTCGCCCACGCCGCCGACTTCATCGCGCAGACGGACAACCCGCAGGTGGTGCGCCTGTTCGCGAAGACCCTCATGACCCTCGCCAGCGGTGAACTGACGCAGGACATCACCGTCTTCGAGTACTCAGAGGACGTGACGCGCTACCTGGACCGCATCACCGGCAAGACCGCCTCGCTCTTCGGCACCGCCGCGCAGGGCGGCGCAATGGCGGCCGGCGCGTCCCCGGAGATCGCGGAGGCGATGCGCCTCTACGGGCTGCGGCTCGGCATCGCGTTCCAGATCGTGGACGACATCCTGGACTTCACCGGCGACCCGGAGGTGATGGGCAAGCCTGTCGGCTCCGACCTGCACGGCGGCACCCTCACGCTGCCCGCCATCCTCTACATGCAGCAGCGCTCCGAGGACAACCCCATCCGCAAGGCCTTCGAGGGCGTCCGCCGCAAGGCCAACCTGGACCGCGCCATCCGCGAGATCCTGGACTCCGACGTCATCGAGGAGTCCCGCCGCACCGCCCGCCAGTTCGGCGACCAGGCCCGCGAAGCCCTCGCCCCCCTCCCCCCCGGCGAGGTCCGCACCACCCTCGAGGGCCTCGTGGACTACGTGCTGGACCGGAAGAACTAGGGCCGGCGGGGCTACCGAGTCGCTTGCCCAGCATCTGAGCTAGATCTGCTCAGGCTAGCGGGCGGTGTCGAGTGCTACCTGACAAGTCCGGAGGATAGGCGTTTCATTTAGTGCGGGCCGGGGATCGGAAAGGAATACGCGAAGGCAACCCTGCTCACGCGGTTCGGTATCCGGCGTCGTCTGCGTCCAAAGGTCGAGTGCCTCGCCAGTTGCTAGATCCCCTACCCAGACGAGGCAGGTACCCACTCTCCCCGTGATCGGGCGTCCGTCCGATCGACGGGCCACGAGGGAGAGCTGCTGCACGCACCAGGGCTCCGTTCTGGAATCCGGAACTGCCTCGGGATAGACCACAACGATGGGGACGGCAGCCAATCGGAGCGCGCTGTCGGCCGTTTCTACGAATCCAAGGACGGACCAATTTGCCCCTTCGAGCCTGCAGGTCACGACCTTCCCGGGTGACGACGGCAGAAGCGTCAACATCGCGGAGACCACTGTCCCGGTTGGGCCCGCTAACGCACCACCCCCTGAGTCACAGGCAGTCACGAGTAGAATGAGTAGGCCCAGCACCCGCAACGGAACGGATTGGCTCCTCGCCATCGGTCTACCAGACGTAGTCTTGCATCTTAGTCGGCCGACTGATCCCACACTGAGGTGACCCGTTCTCGGAAAACGTCGTACCGAGCCGCTTGGCTATCTCGCCTGGCGGAGATGCCCTCGCTAGCAGGTGGAACACTCGTCGTTCCGCCGGCGTGAGGTGAGGATGGTCCATTGCACAAAACCCCAATACGACTCAGCCCACCCCGCTGGGTTTGGTGGGTCGCTGGATGATGTGCCGCCCGGAAACGGGAGTACCGTACACACCTCGATTCCACTTGTCATCACGAAATACGTGAGCGGGTGCTCGGCGTGGATTCTCGATCCGTTGCCCCCCGGCAGCCCGATCTCTAGACTTCACTCGTGAACCCAACCGCCTGCGCACGCACTCGCTTTCGAGGGCGCTCCGGCGCCCTGATCCGCGTGCGCATCCTTGCCTCCAACCGCCCCTCGAGGCCTGCTCGGAGCCCGCGATGATCCCGCGCTATGCGCTGCCGGAGATGACCGCCGTCTGGTCGGACGAGCGGAAGTTCGAACTGTGGCTCAAGGTCGAGGTGGCCGTGGTCCAGGCCTGGGGCGACCAGGGCGTCATCCCCGCCGAGGACGTGCGCGCCATCGAGGACAACGCCCGCGTCCACGTCCCGGACGTGATCCGCTACATCGAGGAGACGCACCACGACGTGACGGCGTTCCTGCGCTCCGTCGCGGACTCGCTCGGTCCGGAGTCGCGCTGGATCCACTACGGCCTGACCAGCAACGACGTCTGGGACACGGCCACCTGCCTGCAAATGCTGGGGGCCCTCGACCTGCTGGAGGCGAAGACGAAGCGCCTCCGCGAGGTCGTCGCGCGGCAGGCCGTGGCGCACAAGGACACGCTCTGCATCGGTCGCACGCACGGCGTGCACGCGGAGCCCACCACCTTCGGTATGAAACTGGCCGTGTGGGTGGAGGAACTCCGCCGCCACGAGGAGCGCATCGACCTCGCCCGCCGGCAGGTCGCCGTCGGGCAGATGTCCGGCCCCGTGGGCACGCACGCCTCCGTGCCGCCTTCGGTGGAGGAGCACGCCTGCAGGCGGCTGGGGCTGGAGGTGGAGAAGGTCACCACGCAGG
>CAYTRA010000140.1:0-6920 GCA_964439675.1 uncultured Dehalococcoidaceae bacterium | reverse complement strand
GCGCCGATCCGCTTTTGCTACGTCACCCGGCAGCACGGCGACATGGGTGGCACCGCTTCTCTCGTAGGTTGAGAACCGCACCACACGACGCCTTGGTCCTCAGCGCTCACCTTTCGCCCCGCGGCTCCGCGCCGGGGGGTCGACGTGCGCACGCTTGATCGAGGTGGGGTAGCGGGAAGAGCAAACATGACCCCCTCCGAGCATCGAGAGCGCAACCCGCGCCTCGTTGTTGTTTCGAACCGAGTCCCCAGCCCCCAGCCGGACGGCAAGCGCGGCGCGAGTGGCGGGCTGGTGGCGGCGTTGCGGCCGGCACTCGAGTCCGCCGGCCGAGCACTCTGGTTCGGCTGGAGCGGTGAGCGAGGTGACGCTTCCGAAGCCCCTCGCCGCGTCACGTCTCGAGGTGTCGAGTACGCCACCATCCCCCTGACCGCGGAGGAGCACCGCGGCTACTACCAGGACTACTGCAACCGCATGCTGTGGCCGCTGCTCCACGGCCTGCCGCACCACGCCGCGCCGGAGGCCGCCGCCGGGCTCTCGGTGTATCGAGCGGTGAACCGCCGCTTCGCGCGCGCGCTCTACCCCCTGCTGCGCCCGGACGACCTGGTCTGGGTGCACGACTACCACCTGATCCCCTTGGGCGAGGAACTGCGCCGCCTCGGCTGGCGCGGGCGCGTCGGCTACTTCCACCACACACCCGTCCCGGAAGCGGACTCGTGGTCGGCCATCCCGGAAGTCCGAGGGCTGGAGGACGCACTGGCGGAGTACGACCTGGTCGGCGTGCAGACGGAGCGGGATGCATGCCGCCTGCGCGCACACGTCCCCGCAGCCGCGTCCGCGATCCGCTCTTACCCGATCTCCATCGACCCTCGCCGCTATCGGGCGCAGGCCTCCTGCGACGACGTGCTCGGGCTGCCTCGGGATGGGCGGTTGCTGTACTTCGGTGTGGACCGGCTGGACTACACGAAGGGCATCCCCCTCCGCATCCGCGCGTTCGAGCGCGCGCTGCGTGACCATCCGGAGATGGAGGAGTCGGCACGGCTGGTGCAGTGGGCAGCGCCCTCGCGAGGCGGCGTGCCCGAGTACCGGCGTGAGCACCAGGCAGTCACGAACGCCGCCGCTCACGCGATGCTCTCCTACCCGGAGGCCGTGCGCGTGGACGTCTGGCCGCATCCGCCTCGATCGGTGGGGGCTGCCCTCCGCCAGGCGGACGTGTGCCTGGTGACCTCGCTTGCGGACGGCATGAACCTGGTGGCGAAGGAGTACGCCGCCCTCCACTCCGCCGCCAACCCCGGCACGCTCATCCTCTCCGATGCATGCGGCGCCGCCGAGGAGTTGCGAGACGCCCTCATCGTCCCTGCCGGCGACGAGCAGGCGACGGCCGAGGCGATCTGGCACGCGCACAACATGCCGGACGACGAGCGCCGCGAACGAGCGCAGGCGCTGCGCGAGGTGGTGGACGCCCACACCAGCCGTCACTGGCGGCAGGCGTTCGTGCGTGACCTGAAGATGGCGCCCGCACGGTCGGCGCACGTCCTCACCTCCCGGCTCGCGGATGAACTCGGCACGCGGGTGGAGGAGCGCCTCCGCTGGTTCGAGGCGGACGAGACCGTCGCCCGCACCTGGGCGCGCGACTACTCGCTGTGGCAGCCCTCGCCGGACGGGGCGAGCGACCGGCTGGGGTGGCTCGAGGTGGACCGCCTGATGGCGACGCGCGAGCCGGACCTGCGCGCGTTCGCGGAGGGCGTGGAGCGGGACGGCTTCGACACCGCGCTCCTGCTCGGCATGGGCGGGAGCGCCGTGGCGTCCCGGGTGTTCTCGGAGGTGTTCTCGGACGCCGTGCGTGGCCTGCGGCTGGAAGTGCTGGACTCCACCGTGCCGGAGGCGATCCGCGCCGTCGAGGAGCGCCTGGACCACGAGCGGACGCTGGTCATCGCCTCCAGCAAGTCCGGGACCACGGTGGAGACCCGCTCCCTGCTGGACTACTTCTGGAACAGGCGCCCGGATCCCAATCGCTTCGTGGCGATCACTGACCCCGGCAGCCCCCTTGAGGACCTTGCGCGGGAGCGTGACTTCCGGCGCATCTTCCTGAACCCACCGGACATCGGCGGACGCTACTCGGCCCTCTCGTACTACGGGCTCGTGCCTGCGGCACTGCTGGGCGTGGACCTCACGAGGTTGCTCGGCAGCGCGGCCGTGATGCGCGACGCGTGCAACGTGCGCGAGCCGGGCGAGAACCCGGGCGCACGCCTGGGCGCCGCCCTGGCTGAGGCCGCCCTCATGGGCCGCGACCTGCTGGCGCTGCGTCGAGGCGCTGAGTTCCCCGGGTTCGGGGCGTGGTTGGAGCAGTTGATCGCGGAGTCCACCGGCAAGGGCCACGCCGGCATTCTGCCGATCCTCGGAGGTCGGGTCGGCAATGGCAGCGGCCTCTCGGCCACCGAGGCCATCGACCTCCGCGAGTTGTCGGCTATCACCGGCGCCCCGCCGAGCCTCGACCCCGCAGACCCGTACTCCCTGGGTGGCGAGTACTTCCGATGGGAGTTCGCCGTCGCCCTGGCGGCCCGTGTGCTTGGCATCAACCCCTTCGACCAACCAGACGTCGAGGCGTCCAAGCGCGCCACTGCGGCGTTGCTGCGGCACTCGCACGCGACGGACCTCGACGCGCCGGAAGTGCATGACGTGCTGCGAGACGTGGAGCCGGACCAGTACGTGGGCATCCACGCCTACGTGCACCCGTCCGAGGAGAACACCGAGCGCCTGCGCCGCCTCCGCCGCCACCTCGTCGAGCGCTATGGCGTGCCGACGACGCTGGAGTACGGGCCGTCGCTCCTGCACTCCACCGGGCAGTACCACAAGGGCGGCTTCCGGCGTGGCGCGTTCGTCCAGGTGCTGGAGGGCAGCGACGAGCCGCTCTGCATCCCGGGGCAGGACTACGACTTCGAGACGCTGAAGGCGGCGCAGGCCGAGGGCGACCGCCGCGCCCTGGAGGATCGAGGCCGGACCGTGGCGCGGATGACGCTCGCGGAGGCGGACGCCGCGTCCTGATCTGCTAGCGGTCTGTGTCTAGCGGTCGATGCCGAGCACCTGCGGCGCGTCCACCTCGCGGTCCGGGATCGTCGTCGGCAGTTCCTGGTGGTACACGCCGGAGGGGATCACGGCGCAGCCGCCGTAGCGCTCCATCACGCGCCACTGCGCCAGCACGTCCTCGCCGGCGTGCTCCGGCGGCAGGTCGCGCCAGAAGTCGAAGCCCCCGCAGGCCCTCAGCCGTTCGCGCGCGTACATCACGCAGCCGCCCACCCACGCCACGCGGTACCGCCCCGGGTCTCGAGGCGTGAAGGGGAGCCGAGACTGCACGTGGAGCAAGTTCGCTGCGTTGTGGAGCCGGTAGCGCTCGAAGGCGGTGGTGTTCGGGCGGATGCTCTCGGGCTCGACCGGCCCGTCCCAGAGTTCGATGTGCTGCTCGTGCGGCCGTTCGTCTTCCGCGTATGAGAGGCCGATCACCGCTGATCCAACGAAGCCGCAGCCTTCCTCCATCAACACCTGGTGCATCTCCTGCACGGCCCATGGCTCCAGCACCAGGTCGTCGTCCAGGAACAGGCAGGCCGGCGCCGTGGACTGGTCCAGGAGATACGCGCGCTGCTCCGCCATGCCCCGGCGCTCCTCGCGGCGGTGGAGGGCCACCTCGTGGCCGTGGCTGCGGAGGACGCGGATGCAGGCCTGCACCTCCGGGCGGTCCAGGCTCGTGCCGTCCTCGGTCTGGTCGGCGATCACGACGCGGTAGTCGGTGAAGGACTGTCCCACGAGGGTCGCGAGCGTGACGGCGAGCGCCGCCGGACGCCGGTACGTGGGGATGAGGATGTCCAGGGCCGGTGCCCCTTGCCCGACAGCCCCGCTGGTCATGGCGTCACCGCTATGGCCACGATGTCTCTCGCATCGGGATCACCGTCACCTCCGGGATCACGGTCTCCGCCGGCTGCTGCAGCACGAACAGGATCGTTCGCGCCACGGCCTCTGGAGGCTGGAGCAGGTCTGGATCCAGGTCCGGGAAGCGGTCGAAGAGGAACGGTGTGCGCATGCCGCCGCTGACCACGGCGGTGACCTTCACGCCGTAGCATCGGGCCTCCACGTGCAGTGCGTGGCTCAGCCCCAGCACGCCCCACTTGCTCGCGTGGTACGCGGAGGCGTTCGCCCATGCCCGCTTCGCCGCCGTGGAGGCCACGTTCACGATGTGGCCGTGCCCCTGCTCGCGCATCACGGGCAGCGCGGCGCGGGACATCCAGAATGGCCCGTCCAGGTTCACGCCCATGATCCGGCGCCACTCCTCCGGCCCGATCTCCTCGGCCGGACGCGTCACGTCCACTCCGGCGGCGTTGACGAGGACATCGAGGCGCCCCTCCAGCGACGCCGCCTCGCGTACCGCCGCCTCGGCCGAGGTTGCGTCCGAGACGTCGAGGCCGACCGCGCATGCACGCCCGCCGGCCGCCTCGATCTCGCGGGCGACCTCGGCGGCTGCGTCCTCGCGCAGGTCGGCGACGAGCACGATCGCGCCCTCGGTGGCGAGCGCGCGGCTCGTCGCGGCGCCCAGGCCGCTGGCCCCGCCGGTGACGAGGGCGACGCGACCAGCCATTGGGCGCGCGTCCGCTGCGGCGGGCGTGGATGCTGGGTTGGTGGTCGTGGGTTCAGGTGGTTGTGTCACAGCCGCGACGCTACGAAGCGTGGGGTGTCGGAGGCGTCGCACCGGGAGGAGGAGGAGCAGTCGCGGCTAACAATCGGCTGTCTCGCGTGGCCTCCGCATGGGAGGGCGGCGCTGAGGTCGCTCAATCCTTCAGGACGTCATCGCAAAGGCGTATCAATCGCCGCAGGAGAAGCCCGGCCCAAATCGGGGGTGGCATACTGGCGCCGCGCCATGGCCCACCAAAAGCATCCACAGACCGTATCGAGTGCTTCTACCGTCCTGCTGTTCAGCATGGACGAACGCGGCCGGCTGCTCTCCAACAACGACGCGTGGCACGAGTTCCTCGGCGTCTCGGACGAGGCGTGGCTCCGCGAGCGGTGGATGTCGTACCTGCACCCTGAGGACCGACGAGACCTGGAGCACGAACTGAAGGAGCCCTCGCGCTCGGGCAGCCTCCACGCCCACGTGCGCCTCAGACGCGCGGAGGGGCAGTACTGCCCCATGCACCTGCGCGCCTTCGGCCAGGAGACGCAGGACGGCCACCTCTACGCCGGCCTGCTCACGGACGCGTCGGACGCAGACATCGAGGCGCCTCGCGGCGCCTACGTCGAGCGGCGCCAGGAACTGGCGGAGGCCGCGGTACGCGCCTTCTCCGCGCGCTCGCGCCGCCTCGCGGACGACGGGCCGGCCACCGATGGCCGCCGTTCCGTGGACGCCCTCCTCGCCGCCTCGCCAGACGCGATGGCGCTCGTGGACCGCGAGGGCCGCTACGTCCACGTGAACGACGAACTCGCTCGGATCACCGGTCTCGGGCGCCAGAACCTCATCGGCCGGCGGGTCGAGGAGTTCTACCCGACCATCTGGGAGGCCATCGCCCGGTACTACCTGAGCGCCCTCGCCGGCGACCTGGTGGGCGACGATCCGGAGTCGGACGAACTCGAAGTGACCGTGCCACGCGCGGACGGAGACGACAGCCAGATGCTGGTGCGCGTCTACCCGGTGACCGGGCAGCAGGGCCTCCTCCTGGGGCTGGGCGTCAGCCTGACGGACATCACCAATCGCAAGCGCATGGAGGACGCCCTGCGCGAGGCGAACGCGCTGAAGGACGAGTTCCTCTCCATCGCCTCTCACGAACTGCGGAACCCCGTGGCCGCGGTGCGAGGGTCGGCGCAGTTGCTCATGCGCAGCCTCCGCAGAGGGTCGTTGGACCAGGAACGCCTGCAGACGCACCTGGCCTCGATCCTGCGCGCCAGCGAACACCTGGCTGGGCTGACCGGCGACCTGCTGGACGTGTCGCGGCTGCAGCGCGGCCAGTTCCCGGTGCGCCCTCGGCGCGCGAGCTTGCGAGCGCTCACGGAACGCCTCGTCGCGCGGCACGCCGCGGGCCGTCGGTGCCGGGTGCGCACGCCAGAGGGCGCGTGCGTGGCGTACGTGGACCCCTCGCGGTTCGAGCAGATCCTGGAGAACCTGCTGGACAACGCGCACAAGTACGCACCCGGCGACAGCCCCATTGAGGTCTCCATCCGCGACGAAGCGGACGGACTGTTGCTGGAGGTACGGGACGACGGCATGGGCCTGCCGTCCGGCGCGGCGGAGGAGATCTTCAAGCCCTTCGGCCGCGCCCCCAACGCCATTGTGAACAACGTCCCGGGCCTGGGCCTGGGGTTGTATATCTGTCGTCGTATCGCCGAGCAGACTGGTGGGCGGCTCTGGGCGGAGAGCGACGGCGAGGGGGCAGGGACGGCCATGTTCGCGTGGTTCCCATACGACGGGCCGTCTGAAGCGGGAAGCGAACAATGAACGAGCGATTGGATCCAAAGCCCACCCGTGACCGTCGTGCGCTCATCGTGGAAGACGACCCGATGATCGCTCGCATTCTGACGGACACCCTGACGGACGAGGGCTACTGCGCGCGCCACATCAGCGAGGCGCAGCAGGCGCTGGACGTCCTGCACGAGTGGCTGCCGGACGTGATCCTGCTGGACCTGATGCTGGCCGGCATGGACGGCTGGGCCTTCCGGCGCGCGCAGCGCGACCTGGGTGGCCCGCCTTCCGAGGTGCCCGTGGTGATCGTCAGCGCTACCCGCGCGTCCGAGGCGCGGATGAAGGAACTGAGCGCCGCCGCGGAGTTGCTGAAGCCCTTCGACCTGGACGAGCTCCTGAGCACGATCGACCAGGTCTGCCGGGACCGCCGACCCGTCTAACGGGCGATCTCGCTCACCCTCGCGTCCGTGAGGCGGACGAGGTC
>CAYTRA010000139.1:0-6935 GCA_964439675.1 uncultured Dehalococcoidaceae bacterium | reverse complement strand
CCCTCCCTTTATGGGGGAGGGCGAGGTGGGGGCGGTAGCCCTCCATGATCCGGCATACCTCGATGTTCCGAGGGCCATGAAGGCGCAGCACGCAGCGCCCCTACAGCGGAGGGGGGCGGACGGGCCGCGCCTCTGCCTCCTGCCACAGTCTGTTCATATCCCGCTCACCCACGGGTAACCCGCATCTCCGTAGAGTTGTCGCCTCATCAGCGCCCCCCTCTGAGGAAGGCTTTCGAGCATGTCGAGACGGTGGTTCGCCCTGGGTGGGGGCGCGCTGACGCTGGGGATCATCCTGTTTGGTGGCTTCTGGCTCTTCTTCGGCGGGGACGAGCCGCCACCGGTGAGCCTCGACGATGCGGTCGCCGCCGCCAGCGAGGGCAGCCGGGGCGCCGAGGGCAATGCAACGTCCGAGGCGGCAAGCGCCGGGACGGCGGCCGCCTCGGCGACCTCGGGCGCGGATGATGGTTCGCTAGCGGGGGCGTGGGTGGTGGACCCGTCCGCCTCGTTCGTCGGCTATCGCATCCAGGAGGAACTCTCCAGCATCGGCGCGGCGACCGCGGTCGGGCGCACCTCAGACGTCGAGGGGGCGCTGGAGTTCGATGGCGATGCGATCACGTCGGTGGAGGTGACGGCGAACCTCCAGGCGCTCACGAGCAACGACGACCGGCGTGACCGCCAGTTGCGACGCCAGGCGCTGGAGACCAACGCATTCCCCGAGGCCTCGTTCGTCCTCGCGGAACCGATCGCCATCGAGGGCGACCCGGCCTCGGGTGAGCCGATCGCGGCGACGGCCGTCGGGGACCTGACGCTGCACGGCGTGACGAACCGCGTGGAGGTGGCCCTCGAAGGGCGGTACGTGGAGGGACGCGTCGTGGTGGTCGGCTCGACGGTGATCCGGCTCGCGGACTACGGCATCAAGCGGCCGACGGCGCCGCTGGTGCTCTCCGTCTCGGAGGAGGCCACCATGGAGATGCAGCTGATCTTCGTGCGGGGCTAGGTGAGGCGGATGCGGCCCTCGGCGTCGAAGGGCATGCCGGGGTTGTAGGCGACCTCCCAGGCGTGGCCGTCCGGGTCCGCGAAGTAGCCGGCCACGCCGCCCCACTCCATTTGCTGCGCCGGCTTCAGGACGCTGCCGCCGGCCGCGACGGCCTCCTCGATCACCTGCGCCACGGCCTCGGGGGTCTCCACGTTCACCGCCACCGTCACGCCTCGGAAGGTCGGGCGCATCGCGGTCTGGCTCGCGGTCTGGCCGAGGTCGGCGGCGAGGAGGTCGGTGCGATACAGCGAGAGGACGACGCCGTTGAGGTCGAAGAACGCCACGGTGTCGCGGACTTCCGGCGCTTGAGACTGCGGGCCCTCGGTCCAGCCGAGCGCGGCGTAGAAGTCGCGGGCGCGCTGCACGTCCTGGACGCCCAGGGTCACGAAGTTGATGCGGGCAGGGACAGCCACGGTTCGCCCTCGCCTTTGGTCTAGCCGCCGCCTGCGGTGAGCGCCCAGGCCAGCAGGCCGACTGAGATCAGCGCCACCCCGCCGCCGACGAGCCCGCCGGTCAACCGCACGTTCATCGGCCGCTCGAACGTGTTGCGAAGCAACCACAGCACGTCCCCGACGATGAACATCGCGAGCCCGACGAGGAAGAGCGTAAGCACGAGGGCGTCCGACACGCCCCGAGCATAGCCCTCAGCCCCTTCAGGCGCTGCGGATGCAGCGAGCGCCGGCGGCAGGGACTTGCGGCGGCACGCGGGCAGCGCGGTACGCTTGGAGGACGGGGTGGCTGGAAGAAGGATGTGATCGTGAACCGCACCACCCTACCCACCCCGTCCCCGCTGGGGTTCCTCCGCGGCGTCGCCGTCGCGGCACTCGCAGCGCTCGTGCTCGCCTCGATCCCGGCGGTGGCGGCCGCGCAGCAGCCGCCGTTCACCGGCGGCGTACCGGACGAGGGCGTCGCGCTGCTCCTCGCCACGCAGGACGTGGCGCCCGCCGACCTGGCGGACGCCCTCGAGGTGGCGGGCTGCGACGCGTCGAGCATCGCGCTCACCCAGGGCGGCGAGTGGCTGATCTACGTGCCGGGCGCCCCGGACTTCGTGAACGCCTCGTTCCCCTCGCAGGTCGCCGAGGGCTCCGGCTTCGCCGTCCGCTGCCAGGCCGCCTCGACCTCCACGGAGGCGACGGCGGAGGACGCCGTGGCGCTCATCGAGACCTACTTCGGCCTGCTGGACACGGGCGAGTACGAGGCGGCGTACAACCTGTGGCGGGACGGCGCGAACGACCAGTCGCTGGACGAGTTCACCGCCGGCTACGCCAACACGGCCTCGGTCGCCGTCGAGGTGGGTGAGCCCGGCCGCATCGACGCCGGGGCGGGCCAGCGCTACATCGAGGTCCCGGTGACCGTCACGTCCACGCTGGACGACGGCACCGAGCAGGCCTTCGAGGGCGCCATCGTCCTGCACCACACGGCGGACATTCCGGGCGCCACGGACGAGCAGCGCGAGTGGCGCATCTTCGAGGCCACGCTGGAGCAGACCAACTAGGCCACTCGCTCTCGGCGCTGGGCAGGCTCGGGAACAGGATCGTGTTCCCGCTCGTCTCACTTCAGGGGTCGGCACCGTGATCGGCGCAGCGTCCGGCGAAGGCCGGGCGCTGCTGGCCGCCCGAAGGGGGTGAGCATTGAGTTTGCTGAACCGAATGCCGCGCTGGCTCGCGGTCATCGCAGCCGGCGCCGTGCTGGGAGCGATGGTCATCGGGCCCGCCTCCGCGCAGGAGGCGGGTGACGCCTCGACCGCCTTCGATGTCACCGTCACCGCCGAGGTGGTGGAGGCTGGCGCCCCCGTCGAGGTGGAGGCTACCGCCGTGCAGGCGGAGGACAACCGCCTGGCGCACGGAGTGCAGGTCACGTGGACGGACGCCGGCGCGGCGGTGCTCGGCGACGAGCGCTTCACGCATCACGTCTCCGCCGAGCAGGGTGAGGGCGACCTCGTCATTGCCGGGCGCGGCTGCGGAGCGTCGTGGAGCGAGGCGGAGCAGGAGGTCATCCACCCCTGCACGCTCGACCTGCGCGTGATCCCGGTGGAGCAGGGCGAGACGCACGAGTACCCCGTCTGGATCTACCCGGAAGTCGGCCCGCTGCACCTCGCTGCCGGCACCTACGTGGTGGAGCAGCCGGTGCACTGGTGGCGCCCCAACGCCGAGGACGCCCAGCAGCAGTTCACGCTCCGCCTGACCTACGAGGTCCAGGAGCGACAGGTCCCGCTGGACATCGACGTGCAGGCGCAGGTTGTCGAGGCGGGCGCGCCCGCCTCCGTCAAGGCCACGGAGGTGACGGACGCCTCCGGTCAGCCCTCGCACGAGGTGGTGGTCACGTGGAACGGTAACGCCACGGCGCGGCTGGACGACGCGCGCTTCACGCACCACGTCGAGGCCGCCGAGGGCGAGGGGCACCTCGTGATCGCCGGTCGCGGCTGTGGGGCGCACTGGAACGAGGAGACGCAGGACGTCGAGCAGGTGTGCACGGACGACCTGCGGTTGATCGACCTCGACGAGGGCGAGGCGCACGAGTACCCCGTGCGCGTCTACCCCTCGGTCGGGTCCGTGGCGCTCGCGCCGGGCACGTACACGGTGGACGAGGTCATCGGGTGGGAGTCCGGCTCCTCGTCCGGCGAGTTCACCGTCCGCCTGACCTACACGGTCACCGAGGGCACGAGCGACCCGGGCGATGGCACGCTCACGCCGGAACCCGCCGACTCTGGCCTCAGCCTCGCGACGTGGGGCGGAGGAGGTGTCGACCAGTTGCCGGAGGCCGTGTCGTACTGGGCCGCGAGCGAGGGTGAGTGGATCGGCTACCTGCCGGACGCGCCCACCTTCGTGAACGAGGCGTTCCTGGCGCTGTTCCCGGACGGCTCGATCCCCGCGGGCACGACGCTGCTGGTCGTGCGGTAGCCTTCCACGCCGGGCGCTCGATGGCAACGAGACGGGCCGCCTCTTCTGAGGCGGCCCGTTCGCTAGGTCGAGTCGTGGGCCCTCGCTACTCCATGGCGGCGGCCAGCGGCGTCCCGGCGGGGACGCCGCTCGGGAACAGCGCCAGGAAGGGGGCGTTCACGAAGTCCGGTGCGCCCACCACGTAGCCGACGGGCTCGCCGCCCACGAATGTCCAGACCGATGCGCCCGGCTCCAGCGCGTCCTCCAGCAGGGCGTATCCGCCGCCTCGCCAGGTGGTCAGCGTCACACCCGCCGTAGGAGGCACGCTGAACGTGCCCCGACCCGGCTGATGGAGGATCGCGAAGATCGTGAAGTGGTCAACGAAGGCGGTGACACTCACCGAGCCGTCCGGGTGCATGGTGAAGGTGGCTTCCACCTCCACCCACTCGCTTCCGTTCCAGAAGACGAGGACCAGTTCGCCCGCAGTGGCGCCATCCGGGACGGCGGAGGCGGGGATTGTGAACTCGAGGGTGACGGGCTCGTTGAAGCCGTCCGTGATCGCCTCGCCATTGCCGTCGCTCGCCTCGACGACGAAGGACAGGACCACGGCCGCGTCCTCCGGCGGCGGCGCGATGGCGATGAGTTCTTCGATGTCGGCGACGGCCGACGCGGTCAGGGTGGCGCCTGCCGGGAGAGCGTTGGCCGGCGCGGTCACCTTCAGGGAGGTCCCGTCAGGCGCCTCCGTCTCGACCTCGGCGGGTTGGCCCGCCTCGATGGCCGTCTCCACCTGGTTGATCGTCCTCACCGGGCCGGTGGGCGTCGGTGTCGCCGAGGGCTGGCCGCCGGATGGTGGTGGGGGAGGCGGCGCGACGAAGTCCACGCTCGCCGTGCCGATGGCCGTGCCCGTGGAGTCAGCACCGAGGAAGGCGTGGAAGGTCACGCTTCCGACGGTGGACTGCGTGTAGGCCACCGAGAACGTCCCGTTCGTGCTCGTTCCGGCGCTCCCGGTGAACAGCACTCCGTCGACGGCGGGGTCGCCCGCGTAGATGGCAACGGCGGTGCCGGGGTCAGACGTGCCGATGGGGTTCCCCTGCTGGTCGCGCAACGTCACGGTGAGCGTCACGTTGCTGTTGGTGTTGATGCTCCCTCCCGGGGTGCGGGACAGCGTCGAACTGCCGGCCTCCACCGGGCCCGGCGTAAACGTGACGGTGACGGGGTCAAGGTCGACGCCGAGCACCGAGGGGGTGTACGTCACCGCCTCGGCGTTCACGTTCGTGACCGTGAAGGTCGTCACGCCACTGGCATTGGTCGTGCCACTGCCGGCAATGACGGACGATCCGCCCCCCTGGCCGAGCGTCACCGTCTCGCCCGCCATCGCGACGCCGTCGGCGTCCTCGACGGTGACGGTGATGGTGGCCGTCGAGGCACCGTCCGCGACCCGAGTGGGCTGGTCGACGGTGGTGGTGGAGTTGCCCGCATGGGGCGTGACGGCGGTGAAGGTGACCGGCGCTGTGTCGACCAGGAAGACGCCGGCGTCGCTCGCCTCCGCCCGGATGGTGGCCACGCCGGGGGTGCTGAGGGAGACGCCGAACACAGCCTCTCCGGCGGCGTCAGAGGTGGGACTGACGGGATCGACGAGGAGGGAGCCTGGCTCAACCATGCTCAGTTCCACCTCTTCGCCTACGACCGGGTTACCGCCGGCGTCTCGCAGGGTCACGGTGATGGTGCTGGAGGACTGGCCGTTCGCGAGCACGCTCGTCGGCGAGGCATCCATGGTCGAGTTGTTTGCATCCGTCGGCCCGACCGTGACGTTGAAGCCTGCGGCGGTGCCAGTGTCGATCACGTCGTTGCTGGCGTGGCGCGTCTCGATGCTGAAGGTGCCGGTGACGCCGGCGGGGTCGGGGAGCACGACCGACTGCAGCCGGAACCGCGCCAGCACCCCCGCGGGGATCAGCGCGCCTCCGCTCTCCGAGGTCAGCGTCACGACCTGACCGTCCACGGACGCCTCGAGGTCGTTGGGGAGGTTCAGTGACTGCGCGTGGTCCACGCCGGTGACCTGGGTGAGGTCAAAGCCGGCGGGGAACGTCACGACGATGGAGCCGCCCTGGGGCACCTTGCTGGTCGTCGTGAACTGGAACGTGATGTCGGTGGTCTGTGCGGCGTCCGTGTCCCCCGGAGCAGCAATCGCCCCGCCCAGGGGCCCGCCGGTGATCGCGAAGGGCGTGCTGTCCTCTACAAGGCCATCCGCCGCCCCGCCAGTGCCGGAGACAGTGAACCGCAACTGGTACGAGCCGGGGACGTCCAGCCCCAGGTCGGTGAACGTCGCAGCGCCGTCCGCGAGGTCTGCGGTGGTGTCACCGAGGAGCGAGGCGCCCGAGGGGCCACTCGCGATGCTGGCGGTGACGATGCCCGTGTCGATGTCCACCACGTTGCCGACGTCGTCGGTCACGCGGAGCACGGGCTGGCTGGTGAGCGGATCCGCGGTGCTGGCGCCGCCCGGCTGGGTCGTGAACGCGAGGGTGTCCGGGGCGCCGGCGCCGCCGGTGTACGCCTCGGTCGTCGCGAGCGTGACCCCGGTCGCCGGAGCACCTCCGAAGAGCACGGCCACGGTGGCGTTCGTGACGCCGAGGGCCGGGGTGAAGGAGAGGGCGTTCGCGCCGTCCGCCTCGATAGCCACGTCCTCGTCGCCGGGCGACACGCCGGTGCGGGTGAAGCGGAACGCGAGGCCCGAGTTCGCGACCGGCTGGGCAGTGTTGTCGAGCAGCGACGCGGTCAGGTTGAGGCTGACGCCGGCCTGCACGTTCCCTCCCGCGGGCGTCAGACCGACGCCGGCGAGCCACGGAGTGTAGTCCTCCGGGTCCAGGTACGCGCTGACGCCATCGCCGCTGCCGCCCGGGTTGTCGTCGTCATGACTCGGCCCGTCGGCCGAGCCCCACCAGTTGTATTGCGCGCTCACCGTGCTGGCCACGTAGGAGTCCAGTCCATCCTTGACCGGGAAGAGTCCGTTGGAGGTGGTGTTC
>CAYTRA010000138.1:0-6956 GCA_964439675.1 uncultured Dehalococcoidaceae bacterium | reverse complement strand
ATCGGGCCGCTCTCGTCCGTGATCAGCAGCGTGTCCGGTGCCAACGTCCGGTCCACGCCGTCCAGGGTGCGCAGCGTCTCGCCCGGCTGCGCCAGGCGTACGCCCACCTCTCCGCTCACGGTATCGAGGTCGAAGGCGTGCAGCGGCTGCCCGAGTTCGAGCATGACGTAGTTGGTGATGTCCACCACGTTCGAGATCGGTCGCTGGCCGGCGGCGCGCAGCCGCTCCTGCAGCCACTCTGGCGACGGCCCCACCCGCACGCCCTCGATGACGGTGGCCACGTAGCGGGCGCACAGCACGGGGTCGTCGATGCGTACCGACACCGCCTCGGAGGCTGGGCGGTCGCTGGTGGCGTAGTCCGTCGCCGGCATGCGCACGGACAGGCCGAGGACGGCGGCCACCTCTCGAGCGATGCCGGTCATGCTCATCATGTCCGCGCGGTTCGGCCACACGTGGACATCGAGGATCGTGTCACCCAGGTACTCGGCCAGCGGGGCGCCCACGGGGGCGTCCTGCGGCAGTACCAGGATGCCCTCGTGCTGGTCGGAGAGACCCAGTTCGCGCTCGGAGAGGACCATACCCGCGGACTCCACGTCGCGGATCTTGCTGCGCTTGAGCGTCATCTCCTTGCCGGAGTGGCCATCGAAGACGCGGGCGCCCTCCCGTGCGAAGGCGATGCGCTGGTCCGTCGCCAGGTTCGGCGCGCCGCACACGACCGTCTGAGGCTCACCGCCACCGAAGTCGACGGTCGCCAGGCGCAGGCGGTCGGCGTTGGGGTGCGGGTTCACCTCCAGCACGCGGCCCACGCGGATCAGGTCGCGGTCCCACTGCGAGCCGGGGCGGTGGATGCCCTCCACCTCCGCGCTGGCCATGGTCAGCCGGTGCGCCAGGTCATCCACGTCCACGTCGGACGGGATGTCGACGTACTCGCGCAGCCACTTCAACGACACCAGCATGTGCAGGCTCCAGACGAATCGGACCGGCCGCATCAGACGTGCGAGGGCTACTGGAAGTCTCGAACAGGACGCGCTTGCCTGCCACCCTCCGGCCTCGTCCCCTCCTCCCGCCCGTCGTCGGCGACAATCCGCGCGGGGAGGCTCGCCGTGACAGCCGAGGTGGTCGTCATTGCCCTCGTGCGCGTCGCCGGCTCGCTGCCGGTGCTGCGCTGGGCGTTCGCGGGCGCGGTGCTCGCCCTGCTGGTGGACCTGTCCGACCTGTTCCTGATGGACCTCCTGGACCTGGGCGGGTTCCGCGACTACCAGTCGAAGGACAAGTGGCTGGACCAGGTCTACCTGGCCGCCTTCCTCGTGGTCGCCCTCCGCTGGCCGCCCATCCCGGGCGCCATCGCCGTCACGCTCTACCTCTACCGCCTCGCCGGCCTCGCCATCTTCGAGGCGACGGACGAGCGCTGGGTGCTACTCGCGTTCCCGAACGTCTTCGAGTTCTGGTTCCTGGCGGTGGCGGCGCAGCGCCTCTGGTGGCCGGACTTCCGATACCGCCCCGGCCCCACGCTCGCGCTCCTCGGCGCGGTCGCGGTGGCGAAGGTCGGCCACGAGTGGGTGATCCACGGCTGGCGGGTGCTGGACCAGTGGAGCGCGTTCGAGGCCGTCGAGGCGTTCTGGCGCGCCGCTACCGGGCTGTGACGTCGACGGGCGCGGCCCCGGCCTCGCCCACCTCGTCGGTGACGGCTACCTCGAGGTCCGGGACGTCGTTCACGTCGGCGCGGGTGAGGCCGGCGAGGAGCCACGCGAGCACGACGACTCCGATGCCCATGGCCGCGCCCGCGAAGTAGAACGCGGCGGTCACCCCGAACCAGCCGGCGAAGAGCCCGCCAACGACGCCGCCCAGGAGGATCCCCGTACCGTCGCCCGCTGCGCCGAGACCGATCACCGTCCCCATGCCGCCCTGCCTGCCGGCGACGACCTGGACCGCGGACGCCGACACCCACGCGGCCGAACTCGCGATCCCGAGCACGAAGAGCAAGGCCAGCACTACGGGGTAGGACGGCGCTGCCCCCACGGCGCCGAGGGCAATCGCGCTCCCGGCGAGCCCGCCGAGCAACAGGTACCGCCGGTCGACGCGGTCCGCGAGCCGCCCAAAGAGGGGCTGCGTCACCACGCCGGTCACGGCCTGCGCCCCCAGCGCGATCCCGATCGCCGTACCGGACACGCCTCGATCGTCCAGGAACACCGCGAGGAAGGCGTACAGCGACCCGTACGTGAGGGACGTCAGGCTCATGAACAGCACCACGGCCACGACCGTGCGGTGGCGTAGCGCCGCGATCATGCTGGGGATGGCGCGGTCTGCCAGAGCGGAGACGTGCCGAGTCTCCTGGGTGTCGGCAGGCAAGAGCGTCTGGATGAGCACTGCTCCAGACCCCATCATCACGGCCATCCCGACAAAGACAGAGTCGAACCCCAAGAGGTCGCGGAGCGCGCCGGACAGGATCGGCCCCGCCCCGAACCCCACGATGTCCGCGAGCGCGAACACGCCGAGCCACCGTCCCTCGCGCCCGCGGGGCACGATGTCGCCGAGGTACGCCTGCCCCACGGCGAAGATGAGGCTGGTCCCGCACCCGGAGAACGCCCGGAAGATCAGCACCTGCAGGAAGGAGTCGGCGGTCAAGTACCCGATCGCCGCGACCAGGTAGATCAGCAGCCCCAGGATGATGAAGGGCTTGCGCCCGTACCGGTCAGACCAGCCCCCTGCGAACGGGCTGACCAGCGTCTGGCTCACCGCGAAGATCGAGAACGTCAGCCCGATCCAGATCCCAGCAGCACCGAGTTCCTCGGCGTACACCGGCAGGATCGGACTGACCATCGAGATGCCCATGTTCGCGAGGAACACGGCGCCGAACAGCACGAGAAACGGGCGTGAGAGCACAACGCCTCCCCGCCCTCACCCTACCAGCCACGATTAGGGCGCCGGTCGCGCCCGCCGCACGGCCCGACGCGAGCTACTCCTGCCGCGCGACCTCGCGGACCAGCGCGGCGATGGCCTCCGGCTGCTCCATCTGCGGGATGTGCGCGACGCCCGGCAGCAGCAGGAAGCGGCCCTGCGGGGCGCGCTCGGCGAGCGTCTCGTAGTACGCGGCGGGCATCCCGGCATCGAGGTCGCCCGTGGCGAAGACGACCGGCATCGCCAGTTCCTCGGCGCGCGGCCACACGTCGGGCTGTTCGCGCTCGGCGCCGGTCTCGGGAGCGCGGAGTGCAATGCCGTTCATGTCCAGGAAGAGGTCGCGCGCCGCGCCGGTCACGCGCCCCTCCGGCTCGTCGCTGCCGTCCAGCCACATCCACGCCTCGAGGCGGTTCGCCTCATCGAGGTCGCCCGCCTCGATGGCCGCCTCGATCTGCTCCTCGAGTGCGGTTGCGGAGGCAGCGAACTCCGCGAGGCCCCACGGTGCGCCGCTGACGGCAGGCGCGAGCAGCAGCATGGCGCGCACGCGCTCGGGGTAGGCCAGCGCAAACTCGAGCGAGTGCAACCCGCCCATCGAGTTGCCGACCAGCACGACGGGATCGCTTCCGGCGACCGCATCGATGACGGCCTTCAGGTCGTCGACGTGGGCGAACTCCTCCGCCTCGTAGGCCGTGGTGCCGAAGCCGCGCCGGTCGTACGTCACCAGCCGGACACCATCAAGGGCCGCCGCCATCTCGCGCCACGCGCGCCGGTCGCCCACGCCCGGGTGCAGCGCCACCACGGTGGGGCCGCGGCCGTGCTCCTCGCAAGCCAGCGAGGCGCTCCCGCTCTGCACGGTGAACTCGCGCATGGTCAGCCTCCTCCGATGGGCGGGACCAGGTAGATCTCCGCGTCCGGCTGCACGGGCGTCAGCAGCCCGCCCTCCTCGATGATCGACCCGTCGATGGCTACCGCCATGTCGGCGCGGAGTTCGCCGTCCTCGACGACGCGCGCGGCGAGTTCGGGACACTCGAGGCGTACCGCATCGAAGACCTGCCGGAGCGTGGTAGCACCCGGGGCGTCGAACCTCTCACGCCCGCCTGTCACCCCTCGGAGGGACGCGGGCACGTGCAGCACCGCCACGACGGGGAGCCCTCGCTACCCTGCCGCCTCGGCGGTGGTGCCCTCGCCGCCCTGGAGCGCCTCCAGGATCACGCGCGGCGAGGCAGGCAGGCGCGTCACGCGGACGCCGACGGCGTCGTAGATGGCGTTCGCGATCGCACCCAGCGGGGGCACGATCGGCACCTCGCCGACCCCTCGGACGCCGTAGGGGTGGCCGGGGTTGGGCACCTCGACGAGCACGGTGTCGATCATCGGCAGGTCGTTCGCGACGGGCATGCGGTAGTCCAGGAAGGAGGAGTTCAGCATGCGTCCGTCAGCGTCGTAGACATACTCCTCGTTCAGCGCCATGCCGATGCCCTGCACCGCACCGCCCTGGATCTGCCCCTCCACGTACGAGGGGTGGATCGCCTTCCCCACGTCCTGGATGGCGGTGTAGCGCAGGATGGTGACCTTGCCGGTCTCCCGGTCCACGTGGACATCGGCGATATGCGCGCCGTAGCAGGCGCCCACCTTGCCGACGTTCGTGGAAACGATGTCTGCCTGGCCCTGGATGTTCCCGCCCGTCCCCGGCAGCCGGCGCGCCGCCTCCTTGAACGTCATGGTCTTGCCCTCAGGGCCCTTCAGCGTGGCGTCGGTCGGGTCATACGCGACCTCCGAGGGCTCGCACTCCCAGATCTTCGCGACGCGCTGCTCCAGTTGCTGCCGGACGTCCATGGCCGCCTGGTAGACAGCCCAGCCGGTGGCGAACGTCGTGCGGCTGCCGCCGGTGTTCCCCGTGAACCCGATGCTGTCCGTGTCTCCCACCAGCGAGGTGATGTCCTCGTACGCGAGGCCCATCGCCTCCGCGAACTGCATCGCCAGCGCCGCGCGCTGCCCGCCGATGTCCACCGAGCCCGTCACCAGCGTCACCCGGCCGTCCGAGTGCACGTTCGCGTACGCCGAGGACTCCCCGCCGCCGTTCTGCCAGAAGCCGAGCGCGACGCCTCGGCCGACGTCCTGGCCCGTGATCTCGGAGCGGTAGTGCGGGTGGTTGACCACCGCCTCCATGGTTTCGCGCGCGGCGATGCTGCCGTGCGTCGCCCCGTCGCTGCGAGGCGTGCCCGGGACGGCGGCGTTCTTGAGCCGCAGTTCCATCGGGTCCATCTGCAGGCGCTCGGCGAGTTCGTCCAGGAGCGACTCCACGGCAAACTCGGACGCGGGCGCGCCGGGCGCTCGGTAGGCTGCCACCTTCGGCTTGTTGACGACGATGTCGTAGCCCACGATGCGCTGGTTCGGCACGGCGTACGGGCCGAGGGCGCAGCGAGCACCGCCCGGCATCGGCGAGCCCGGGTACGCGCCGGCCTCGTACTCCAGGCGAATGTCGGCGGCGACGAGCGTGCCGTCGCGCTTCGCGCCCAGGCGCACCCACGAGCGCGTCCCGGAGGTGGGGCCGGTAGCCTCCAGCACCTCCGTGCGGTTCATCGTGATCTGCACGGGGCGGCCGGTCTTCTTCGAGAGGAGCGCCGCCAGCGGCTCCAGGTACACCACGTTCTTCGCGCCGAAGCCGCCGCCGATCTCCGCCGGCACCACCTTCAGGTCGCCCAGCGGCAGCCGCAGGATGCGCGAGACGTTGCCGCGAATACCGAAGGCGCCCTGCGTGCTGGTCCAGATCGTGACCTTGCCGTCGCTGTTCCACATCGCGGTGGCGTTGTGGGGCTCGATGTAGCCCTGGTGCGCCATCGCGGTCTCGTAGACGCGCTCGAGGATCACGTCCGACTCGGCGAAGCCCGCCTCCACGTCGCCCATGCCGAGTTCGAGCGTGCGCGCGATGTTCCCCTTGCGCCCGTTGATCTCCGGGAATAGCCCCTCGACCAGCGCGTCGAGCCCGTCATCGTGCAGGACCGGCGCCGTCGAGGCGATCGCATCATCGATGCTGACCACGGCCGGCAGCACTTCGTACTCCACCTCGATGAGGTCGAGGGCGTCCTCCGCCGTGTGGTGGTCGGTGGCGGCGACCGCGGCCACGGGGTGGCCGCGGAACAGCACCTTGCGCCGCGCGATGATGCGCTCCGTGTCCCACGCCGAAGGCTGCGGCCCGCGCACCGTCTGCATCACCGGCTCCGAGGGCTCCGGGAAGTCCTCGAACGTCACGACCGCGAGCACGCCCGGCAGCGCGAGGGCCTTCGAGGCATCGATGCGCTTGATGATGGCGTGGGCGTGCGGACTGCGCTTCACGCGCCCGTAGAGGAGACCCGACAGTCGCACGTCAGCGCCGTACACCGCCCGCCCCGTGACCTTATCGACGCCATCCGGCCGTCGAGGCCGGGTGCCGATGACCTTGTAGTCGGTGGACTGGGGGGACTCGCGTTCGGCGGTCGTCATGGGCGGAGTTCCTCTCGCCGGTGCCGGCTACGAGACGTGGGAGGCGCCAACCGGTGGCGCGATGATACATCCCTCATTCGCGCGCGGCGGCTGAGGCGACGGGGGCAGGGGGTCATGCTCCCCCATCTCTCCGCGTAGGGGCGCAGCGTGCTGCGCCCGACATCGATGTCTCGCAGGCCCTCGATGCAGCGGGTGCCGACGGGTGGTCCTTCGAGGGCTGACTTCCCCCACCCCAACCCTCCCTCAAGGGGGGAGGGGGTCAGAGGGTGAGGCTCCCCCCATTCGTTGCCCACCCTCCCTGCGAGGGAAGCGAGCCGGAGCGCCGGGGACTAGAACTGGGCGAGGAAGCGCGGGTCGTTGGCGTGGAAGTCTCGGATGTCCGAGACGCCGAGGAGGACCATGGCCACGCGCTCCACGCCCATGCCGGCGGCGAAGCCCGTGTAGCGCTCGGGGTCGTAGCCTGCGGCCTCGATGATCTCCGGGTGCACCATGCCCGCGCCCATCATCTCCAGCCAGCCCGAGCCCCGGCACACGGAGCACGAGGGGTCGTCGCCGGGACAGGCGAAGCAGTCCACCGC
>CAYTRA010000137.1:5850-6962 GCA_964439675.1 uncultured Dehalococcoidaceae bacterium | reverse complement strand
ACCAGGGCGGCGCGCTGCGCTGCGTGTTCTTCCGCAACCAAAACATGCCGCACCGCAAGCACATGCAGGCCGGCGCCTCGCTGGTGGCGCACGGCCAGGTCTCCTTCTACGCGGAGCGCGGCGACCTGCAGTTCATGGTGGACTTCGTGCAGCCGGCCGGCGTGGGCGCGCTCCAGGCGGAGTTCGAGCGGCGGCGCGCCCAGTTCGAGGCCGAAGGACTGTTCGATCCGGCGCGCAAGCGCGCGCTCCCGCGCTTCCCTCGACGCATCGGCGTGGTCACCAGCGCCAGGGGGGCCGCGCTCCACGACATCAAGACCGTGCTGGAGCGCCGCTGGCCGCTGGCGCAGGTGCTCCTACAGCCGGCCGTCGTACAGGGCGAGGAGGCCGCGGTCGACATCGCCGAGGCGATCCGGACCATCGCGCCCCAGGGACGCCCTGAGCGCTGGCCGGACGTGGTGATCGTGGGACGTGGCGGTGGCTCCACGGAGGACCTGTGGGCGTTCAACGAGGAGCCGGTGGTACGCGCCATCTTCGGCTGTCCCGTGCCGATCGTCTCCGCCGTGGGGCACGAGACGGACACCACGCTCGCGGACCTCGTCGCGGACCGGCGCGCACCCACGCCCTCCGCTGCAGCGGAGATGGTCGCCCCCGACCGCATGGAGGTCGCCCGCACTGTCCGAGGGCTCGCGAACGGCAACCTGATGCGCGTCTCGCGTCGCCTCGCGGGGGCGAGCCAGTCGGTGGACCGCACCGTCACGCGCCTCGAACGGCGCCTGCCCGACACGCGCCCGCTCCACCGAGGCGTCTCCGCCCGCGCGGACCGCATGAAGCACGCGGTCGGTCGCAGCGTCGCGGAGGCACGAGAGCAGACCGCCGCCGTCGCCGCGCGCCTGCGCACGCTCTCGCCGCTCGCCACCCTCGACCGTGGGTATGCCCTCGTGAACCTGGAGGACGGGACGCCCGTCTCGTCGGCGTCCGCTGTGCAGCCGGGCGACCGGGTGGAGGTGCGCTGGCGGGACGGTACGCGTACGGCGCGTGTAGAGTCGGGCCAGTGACTCGATGCCACTGACCCAATGCCAGTAACGAGGGGTAGCGTGACCGACTACGACGCC
>CAYTRA010000137.1:0-5750 GCA_964439675.1 uncultured Dehalococcoidaceae bacterium | reverse complement strand
CGATGCCACTGACCCAATGCCAGTAACGAGGGGTAGCGTGACCGACTACGACGCCGGCCGGCAGCAGGAACTCGCGCCCGCCTCATCGCAAGCAGGCGCCGAGGAGGCCAACACCTTCGAGGCGCTCTACGCACGCCTGGAAGAGGTCGCGCAGCGCCTGGAGGCCGGCGACCTGACGCTGGAGGAGTCGGTGGCCCTCTACGAGGAGGGCATGCGCCTGGCGGAAGAGTGCCAGGGCCTGCTCACGGACGTCGAGCAGCGCATCGAGGTGCTCCGCCAGCGGGCGAACGGCGAGTAGCCCGCCCTCGGATGACACGCCGCCAATGACACTACGCATCGGCTGGTTCACCACTCGCGGCCGCTCGTCCCGCGCGATGTTCGAGGCGGTGCTGCGCGAAGTCCGCGCCGGACGCCTGGACGCGGAAATCGCCTACGTCTTCTCCAACCGTGACCCGGGCGACGATCCGGTGACGGACGCCTTCTTCGACCTCGTATGGTCGGAGGGCATCCCGCTGCTCACGCTGGGCTCGGTCGCGTTCCGCAAGGCGCACGGCGGCGAGCGGTCACGGCCCGGCGAACCCCTCCCCGCGTGGCGCGAGCAGTACGACGCCGAGGTGGCACGCCTCATCGATGCGTACCCCACCGACCTCGGTGTGCTCGCCGGCTACCTCCTGATCTTCACCGAGGGCTTCGCCAACACCCACCCGATGGTGAACCTGCACCCTGCCCTGCCCGGCGGCCCCATTGGCACCTACATCGAGGTCATCCGACAACTGATCCGCGCGGGCGCCTCGGAGAGCGGCGTGATGCTGAACGTCGCGATCCCGGAGGTGGACATGGGCCCGGTAGCCGCCTTCTGCCGCTACCCCATCCGCGGCGAGGGCTACGACGAGGCATGGGCAGCCCTCGACCGAGGCGCGGACGACGCGACGCTTGAGGCGAGCGCCCTCTTCGACGCGATCCGGGCCGCGCAGATCCGGCACGAGGCGCCGTTCCTCGCCGCGGCGTTGCAGGCGTTCGCGGACGGACGGCTGCGGCTGGGGGCCATCGGTGAGGGTGCACCGTTGGACCTCACGCAGGACGTGCAGTCTCGCCTTGTAGTAGGCTGACCCTTCGACATCGACTGCATCACTGCCGCTGCGGCGCTTTCCCCCAGGAGCATCGAGCACGCGTGACCGCCTCCGGACAGTCCCTGACGCCTGCCACCGTCACCGCGCGCCCCGTGGTGCGCTCAACCGTGGCGGGTGCGCTCGCGCCCATTGCCCGCCGTGCGATGCCGCTCGTGGCCGCCTCGGTAGGGACGGCGCTGGCGACGCTGGCGGCGGAGCGCGCCGTCGCGGGGCTGGCCCTCCGCGCCGCGGAGCGGACCGGCCTGGTGCGCGCTCGTCGCGTCGAGGACGGCATCACCCGCGTCACGGTCACGCAGACCACCGTCGTCGAGCGCATCACGCGCTCCCGCTAGCGCGCCTCCCCACGATCGCTCGTGCCTGAAGAACGCCTGCAGAAGATCCTCGCGCGCGCCGGCTTCGGTAGTCGGCGCGCCTCGGAGGCCGTCATCGCCTCCGGCCGGGTCACGGTGAACGGCGCCCCGGCCGTGCTGGGCGCCAAGGCCGACCCCGCCCGCGACCGCATCGAGGTAGACGGTGCGCCCATTGCCCTCGACACGGCGGAGGCGACGATCGTCCTCCACAAGCCGGTCGGTTATGTCGTTACGGCCCATGACGAGGAGGGCCGGCCGACGATCTATGACCTGCTGCCCGGCGCGCCCGCCCACCTGCGCTACGTGGGACGCCTGGACCTGGACACGTCCGGGCTGCTGATCCTGACCACGGACGGCGACCTGGCCCACCGCCTCACCCACCCCCGCTACGAGGTGGACAAGGAGTACGAGGCCTGGGTGGAGGGCGTCGTCAGCGAGCGCGACCTGGACCGCCTGCGTCGAGGCGTGGAACTGGAGGACGGCGTCACGGAGCCGGCCAGCGTCCAGCGTCTTCCCGGCGAGGAGCCCCCGACCCGCGTCCGCCTGGTGATCCACGAGGGGCGCAACCGCCAGGTCCGCCGCATGTTCGAAGCCATCGGCCATCCGGTGTTCCGCCTCCAGCGCCGTCGGGTCGGGCCGATCGAGATCGGCTCGCTACCCCTCGGACAGGCGCGGGCGCTGACGGAGGCGGAGGAGCGAGCGCTCAGACGCGCGGTGGGCCTCGGCTCGTAGGTGGCGCTCGGCCCTAACCGGTCGCACGGGTATCATGCGGCGACCCCGCTCGCACCCCGCGCGGAGGCAAGGTTCGGAGGGCACGATTTCGGACTCGCTGGCTCGTAGCGTCGCCATCGACGGGCCCACGGCCTCCGGAAAGAGCGTGGTGGGCCGCGCACTCGCCGAGGCCCTGGCGATTGGCTTCTTCGACACCGGCCTCATGTACCGCGCCTGCACCCTGGCGGTGATGCGATCCGGCACCAACGCGGAGGACGAACGCGCCGTCACGGACCTGGTGCGCGGCCTGGACCTGGACATGCGCTGGGAGGATCCCACGCTGCCCCAGGTCATCCTGGCCGGCGACAACGTCACCGCCGAATTGCGCACCCCGGAGATCGAGCAGACGGTCTCCCTCATCTCTCGCATCCCCGAAGTCCGGGACGAACTCGTCCGGCGGCAGCGCGCCATCGCATCGCGGGAGCCGGTGGTGATGGCGGGCCGCGACATCGGCACGCGCGTGCTGGTGGAGGCCCGGACCAAGGTCTTCCTGGACGCCTCCGCGGAGATCCGCGCCCGCCGCCGACTGGGCGAGGAACTCGATGCTGGCCGCAACACGACCTTCGACCAGGTGCTGAACGCCACCCGCCGCCGCGACGAACTGGACAACACGGGCCACCGCGCCATCAAGCGCGAGCAGGCTGCCGACGGCGCCCTGGTCATCGACACGGACGCGCTCGGCATCGACCAGGTCGTCGAGGCGGCCCTGGCCCACTACCGCGCCTCCAACGGCGGATGACCCGAGGCGGCGAGGGATGAAGAACCGCCTCTCCTCGATCGTCTACTTCATCACAGACCTGTTCGCACGCGCGGTGCTGTTCACCTTCGCCCACTGGACCGTGGTCGGCCGTGAACGGGTCCCGGCTGACGGCCCCCTCATCCTCGTGGCCAACCATGTCCACCTGCTGGACCCGCCCCTCGTCGGGGCTTCGGCACCCCGGCGTGTGCGCCCCATGGCGAAGCGGGAACTGTTCGAGACGCCGCTGGTTGGCTGGTTCTTCTGGGCCTATGGCGCCTTCCCCGTGCGGCGCTTCTCCGGTGACATGGGCGCGCTGCGCGTCGCCCGCAACTACCTCCGCGACGGCGAGGTGGTGCTGATGTTCCCGGAGGGCACCCGCTCCCGCGAGGGCATGCGACCAGCGCAGCCGGGCGCGGCGATGGTCGCGCTCCTTGCGAAGGCGCCCGTAGTGCCGGTCGCCATCACGGGCTCCGACATCAAGGTGCCGAAGGTGTTCTTCCAGTGGTTGTGGCTCAAGCGCCCTCGCATCACCGTCACCTTCGGCGAGCCGTTCGACCTGACCGGCCTTGCGTCGGACGGGCGCGCCGCGGAGGTGGGGACGGACGTGATGATGCGTCGAGTCGCCGCGCTGCTCCCACCGGAGATGCAGGGCGACTACGGCCCCCGGACGGAGGGCCAGGTGGTGGTCGTCCGCCAGCGCGGCAACGGCGGCGGTAACGGCGGCAACGGCCGTTCCGAGGGCGAGCGCGAGTAACGAGGGCGTTTCGGGCCGGTCGGAGGGGGCTCCGCCGGCGACACGGACGCTCAACCTGCCCTAGCGCGCTCTTCCTTCTACTGCTCTACACTCGGTGAGGCGGGCACCGGGGTAGATGCGGGAGTTCGCCATATGTGCGGCATTGTCGGGTACACCGGCCAGCGCCCCGCGGGGCCGATCCTCCTGGACGGCCTTCGCCGTCTCGAGTACCGCGGGTATGACTCCGCGGGAATCGCCCTCACGGACGACCAGCAGCGCATGTACGTCGCCGTGGCGACCGGCAAACTGGACGCGCTCGTCCAGAAGATCGAGGGCAACTACCCGCCGGCCACCTCCGGCCTGGGCCACACTCGATGGGCCACCCACGGCGAACCAAGCGACCGCAACGCCCACCCGCAACTGGACCCGGATGGCCGCGTGGCCGTCATCCACAACGGCATCGTGGAGAACTTCCAGGCCCTGCGCGCGAAGTACGCGCGCGGCCCCTTCGCGTCCGACACCGACACCGAGGTCCTGGCCCACATGCTCGCCGCCCGCGTCGAGGCCGGCGCGGACCTGCTCGATGCCCTGCGTGGCGTGGTAGCCGAGGCAGAGGGGGCGTTCTCGGTGGTCGCGATGGCCGTCGACCAGCCGGGGCGCCTCGTCGCTGCGCGCATCGGCAACGCCGGCGGCATCGTGATTGGCGTGGGCGAAGGTGAGCACTTGCTCGCGTCAGACCTCGGCGCGCTGTTGCCGCAGACGCGGCGCGTCACGTTCCTGGAGCCCGGCGAGCTGGTGGACATCACGGCAGAGCACGCCCGCTACGTGGACCTCGATGGTCGCGAACTATCGAAGACCGTCGAGACCCTGTCGTACGACCCGGTCAGCGCCACCAAGGGGCCATACAAGCACTTCATGCTCAAGGAGATCCACGAGCAGCCGGAGGCCGTCCTCAACGCTATCCGGGGCCGCTACCTCGTGAACCCGCATCGAGTCGACTTCTCGCAGGAACTCCCACCAGAGCGCTTCACGGACACCTGGGCGCGCGAACTGACGCGTGTGGTGATCGTGGGCATGGGCACCTCCATGCACGCGGCCATGGTGGGCCGCCACTACTTCGAGCGCCTCGCACGCCTCCCGGCGGAAGTCGATAACGCCGCCGAGTTCCGCTACCGGCAGCCGGTGCTGGACGAGCACACGCTGGTCATCTCCATCACCCAGTCCGGCGAGTCCGTGGACACGCTGGCCGCCATGGACGAGGCGAAGCGCGCCGGGTGCCCTCAGATCACCGTCTGCAACACACCGGGCGCGCAGACTACTCGCGTCGCGGACGCCTCGATCCTGATGCGCGTGGGGCCTGAGATCGCCGTGGCCAGCACCAAGACGATGCTGGCATCGATGGTGCTGCTGCACGGGCTCGCGCTGTACCTCGGACGGCTGCGGGGCACCCTGTCCGTCGAGGTGGAGGCGCAGCAGGTGGAGGAGGCGCTGCACCTGCCCGCAGCCATCGCGGAGGCGCTGGACCTGGAGCCGCAGCTGCAGCGCCTGGCCAGCCACTACGCCTCATTCGAGGACTTCCTCTTCCTGGGCCGCGGCCTGGGCCTCCCCGTGGCCATGGAGGGCGCCCTGAAACTCAAGGAAGTCTCCTATATCCACGCGGAGGGCTACGCCGCCGGCGAGATGAAGCACGGCCCGATCGCCCTCATCGACGAGCGGATGCCCACCGTCGCCCTCGCCCCTCGAGACGAGGTGGCGGACAAGATGCGCTCCAACATCGAGCAGGTGCGCGCGCGCCGAGGCGACGTGGTGGCGGTGGTCTCCCACGGCGACCGCTCGCTGGAGGGCCTGGCGACGCACCTGGTGGAGTTGCCGGAGGTGGACCCGCTGCTCTGTCCGGTCGTGACCACAGTGCCGCTACAACTCCTGGCGTATTACATTGGCCTCAACCGCGGAGCGGACGTCGACCAGCCACGCAACCTGGCGAAGACCGTCACCGTCGAGTAGCCCTCACTTCGCACTGAACCACC
>CAYTRA010000136.1:0-7005 GCA_964439675.1 uncultured Dehalococcoidaceae bacterium | reverse complement strand
CTACACCTCGCGACTCCTGGAGTCGCTGCCGGAGCTGGCACGCTAGGTGCTCTCGCAGGTGTTCGCCGTCTCGCCGGAGTGGTCGGCCTACTTCCTGCTGGTGATGGCCCGCCTGACCGCGGCCATCGTCGCCGCGCCGCTGTTTGGCGCGCGCAGCGTGCCGGCCCACCTGAAGGTAGGGCTGGCGATCATCCTCTCGCTGATCGTGCTGCCGCTGAGTTCGCAGAACCTGGACAGCACCCCCACGGACCTCCTGGTGTTCGCGTCGCTCCTCGGCATGGAGGTGCTGCTGGGGATCGCGATCGGGGTGGGCGTGATGCTGGTGTTCCAGGGCCTGGAGATGGGCGCGAGCCTGATCAGCGTGCAGATCGGCTTCAGCATCGGCGAGGTGTTCGACCCGATCACGGGCGGCCAGACCGGAGCGATGGAGCAGTTCTACCGCATCCTCATCGCCCTCATCTTCTTCGCCATCAACGGCCACTACCTGGTGATCCAGGGCTTCCTCCGCACGTTCGAGGTGGTCCCGCCCGGCGAGGCGACGCTGGCAGTGGTGGCCGGCGACCGGGTCATCCCGTTCTTCGGGACGCTGATCGTGTCGGCGGTGCAGATCGCACTGCCGGTCTTCGGGGCGCTGGTGCTCACTGACCTGGCGCTGGCCCTGGTGAACCGCACGGTGCCGCAGTTGCAGGCGCTGGTGGTCGGGTTCCCGCTGAAGATCGGCGTCGGCCTCGTGGCGCTCGTGGCGGCGATCCCGCTGATGACGGCGTTCATCGGCGCCACGCTGGGCCGCGCGCTGGTGGACGTGAACGCGCTGGTGGTGCGCTGATGGCCGGCGAGAAGACCGAGGCCCCCACCCCACGTCGCCAGGAGGACGCGCGCAAGCGCGGCCAGGTGGCGCACAGCCGAGAGATGGACAGCGCCGTGGTGCTGCTGGCCATCCTGGGCGTCTTCAAGTTCGCGGGCCCGTACATGTGGGGTTCGCTGGAGTCCCTGACCCGCGACACGTGGGCGCACCTGGGGCGGAACCCGCTGAGCATCGAGCTGACCTCGGACGTGGGGCTCGCGCTAATGGGGCGCGCGGTGCTGCTGCTGGCGCCGCTGATGGGCGCGGTGGCGGCCATCGGCGTGCTGGGCGGGATGGCGCAGACAGGCGGCCCGCTGTTCGCCACAGAGGCGCTGAAGCCGCAGTTCAAGCGCCTGAACCCCCTGGAGGGCGGCAAGCGCCTCGTTGCTTCGCGGCAGGCGTATGTGAACCTGGCGAAGGCGGTGCTGAAGTTCACCGTCCTCGGCCTGGTGGGCTACCTGACGTTCATGTCGCACTGGGAGGAGATCTCCACGCTGGGCATGCAGGCCGGCATCCGCGACTCCATCGGCGTGCTGGTGGCGGTCTCTTTCGACCTGTCGTTGCGCATCTCGCTAGTGGTGGTGGCGCTGGCGGTCGCGGACTTCGTCTTCCAGCGCACGGACCTCACCCGGCAGTTGCGCATGTCCAAGCAGGAAGTGAAGGACGAGGCGAAGCAGACCGAGGGTGACCCGTTCATGAAGGGGCAGATGTCCCGGCAGCGGCAGAAGTTGCTGTCTCGCATCATGCAGTCCGTGCCAAAGGCGGACGTCGTGGTGGTGAACCCCACGCACTACGCCGTGGCGCTCAAGTACGACCCCGCCTCCTCCGCAGCCCCGGTCGTCCTCGCGAAGGGCGTGAACCTGGTGGCGCTGCGCATGCGCGAGGTCGCGGAGGAGCACGGCGTCCCGGTCATCCAGAACCCGCCGCTGTGCCGCGCCATCTACAAGGCGACGCGCATCGGCCAGGAGATCCCCGCCGACCTCTACGAGGCGGTCGCGGAGATCCTCGCCTTCGTGTACCGGCTCCGCACGGGCGGCCGGATCCTGCAGGCGACGGCGTAGGCGAGAGGAGCGGACGAGGCGATGGCAGCAGCAGCGCGCAACGTGACCTCGAAGCCGGGAGGCGGCCTGGGGTTTATCGACGTCCTCACGCGGAACTCGGATGTCGCCATGGCGGTGACGGTGGTGATGATCATCGCGCTGATGATCGTGCCGCTGCCGCCGGTGATGCTCAGCATCCTGATCGTGGCGAACATCGCGGTGGGGATCACGGTCTTGCTGATCTCCATGTACACGCACGACGTGCTGTCGTTCAGCGTGTTCCCCTCGCTGTTGCTGCTGACCACGCTGTTCCGGTTGGGCATCAACATCGCCAGTACGCGGCTCATCCTCCTCAAGGGCGATGCGGGCTCCGTCATCGATGCGTTCGGCAACTTCGTCATCGGCGGATCGCTGGTGGTGGGCATCGTGGTGTTCCTGATCCTGCTGGTGATCCAGTTCGTGGTGATCACGAACGGCGCCGGGCGCGTGGCGGAGGTGGCGGCGCGCTTCACGCTGGACGCGATGCCCGGCAAGCAGATGTCCATCGATGCGGACCTCAACGCCGGCCTGATCACGGACGCCGAGGCGAAGGAGCGGCGGAAGCGCATTTCGAGCGAGGCGGACTTCTACGGGGCGATGGACGGCGCCAGCAAGTTCGTGAAGGGCGACGCCATCGCCGGCCTGATCATCACGGCGATCAACCTCATCGGCGGCATGGCGATCGGCATGGTGCAGATGGGCCTGTCGCCGGGAGACGCCGTGAAGGAGTTCTCCATCCTGACGGTGGGCGACGGGCTGGTGTCGCAGATCCCGGCGCTGCTGAGCTCCACCGCCACGGGCATCCTCGTGACCCGCGCTGCGTCCTCGGACGAGCACCTGGGCGCGAACATCGGCGGGCAGTTGTTCGCGAACCCTCGCGCGCTGTTCATCGTGGCGACGGTGCTGGTTGGCTTCGGCCTGACCCCGGGACTTCCCCGATCCCCGTTCTTCATCATCGCGGCCATGATGGCGGGGGCAGGCTTCATGGTCCGCGAGCGCAACAAGGCGCGAGCGGCCGAACTGGCCGAGGCGCACGAGGTCGAGCAGGTCGAGGAGGCGCAGAGCGTCGACTCGGTGGTCTCGGTCCTTCGGGTCGACCCGCTGGAGGTGGAGGTTGGGTACGGCCTCATCCCCCTGGTGGACGACGAGCGCGGCGGCAACCTGCTGAACCGGATCACGATCATGCGGCGTCAGACCGCACAGGATCTGGGGGTAGTCGTGCCGATGATCCGCATCCGCGACAACCTCGGGCTCGGGGCGAACCAGTACGTGGTGCGCCTGCGCGGCATCGAGATCGGCGGCGGCACGCTGCGCGTGCACGACTTCCTGGCCATGGACTCCGGCCTGGCGACCGGCGAGATCGAGGGCGACCCGACGACCGAGCCGGCGTTCGGCCTGCCGGCCAAGTGGATTCCGCAGTTCGAGAAGCAGCAGGCGGAACTGATGGGCTACACGGTGGTGGACCCGCCGTCCGTGCTCATCACCCACCTGAGCGAGCTGATCCGCCGCCACGCCCCGGAACTGCTGTCCCGCCAGGACACGCAGGCGCTCCTCACCCACCTCAAGGAGGAGTACCCGGCGGTGGTGGAGGAACTCGTCCCCGGCGTGCTCACCGTGGGCGAGGTGCAGGGCGTGCTGCAACTGCTGCTCGCGGAGGGCATCTCCATCCGCGACATGGTCACCATCGCGGAGACGCTGGCGGACCTGGGGCGGCAGACCAAGGACATCGAGGCGCTCACGGAGGGCGTCCGGCAGGCGCTGTCGCGCCAGCTCTCGATGCAGCATCGCGGCCCGGAGGGCCGGCTGCACGCGATCACGTTGAACCCCCGCCTGGAGCAGACGCTCGCGCAGGCGCTCACCCAGACGGAGAACGGCGTGGCCCTCGTGGTCTCGCCGGACCTCCTGCAGCGGCTGATGAACCGGGTGGCGGCGCAGATGGAGCGCGCCGCCGCGTCCGGTCAGCAGCCCGTCCTACTGACGTCCACACGTGTCCGGCGGCCGCTCCGCCGGTTGTTGGAACGCTCGATGCCGTCGCTCGCCGTCCTCTCGTTCGCGGAAGTCGCGCGCGAGGTGGAGGTGGAGGCTGTCGGCCAGGTGGAGGTGGAGCATGCAGCAGCCTAAGCGGTTCCAGGCGCCGACCCTGGCGGAGGCGTACGAGCAGGTCCGACGCGACCTGGGCGAGTCCGCAGTCATCCTCTCGACGCGCAAGGCGTTCGCTCCTGGCCTCTTCGGCCAGCCCGGCCGCCAGTTCGTCGAGGTTGTCGCGCGAGTGCCGGAGGAGGCTCCGGTCGCGGCTGCCGCAGGTGCGAGTGGCGGGCCGGCGCGGCCCTCGCTGGAGCAGGACCAGGCCGCACACGACCTGGTGCGCGCCGTTGCCGAGGCCACGGCCAGCGCGCCCGCGTCCGCCAGCGGCCCCTTCGCGGGCTTCCGTGCCGTCGCCGCGCTCGACGACATCACGACGCCTCGAGGCATGGCCAGCGAAGAAGACATCGAGGCGCCCGCCGCGCCGATGGCGGCGAGCGGCGAGCCATGGTCGCGCCAGTTGGACCAGATCCGGGGGATGCTGGAGCACCTGCTGGCGGAGCGGGTGGACGCCCGCCTGGAGGCCGGCCCCGCGGCCGCGCGCATGGTGAAGGACCGCCTGGTCCGGCACGGCATGTCCGCCACGCTGGCGGCCACCATCATCGGCGAGGCTGACGCGCGCATCGAGGACGAGGCGGCGTTGTCTGCCTCCGTCGAGCGGCGGATCGCCTCGAAGTTGCCGCCGGTCGTGGGGCTGAACACCTCGCGTCGCCGCGCGGTGTACCTGGTGGGGCCGTCTGGCGCCGGGAAGACGACGTTGGCGGTGCGCCTGGCGCTGCAGTTGCAGCGCCAGGGGATGAACGTGGTGCTGGCCGGCACGGACGTGAACCGCGCCGGCGCGCCGCAGCAGTTGCTTGCCTTCGGCGCCGTCACCGGCATCGAGGTGCGTCTCTGCTACGCCCCGGACGAACTCCAGGAGGTGATCGCGGACGCCGAGGTGGACGTGGTGATCGTGGATACGCCCGGCCACAACGGCCTGCGTCGCGACCGCATGTCCGAACTCGAGTCGTTCCTCCAGGCCGGGCGGCAGCGCACGGTGCTGCTCACGGTCCCGGCGACGATGAAGGCCTCCGACCTCGGCGACACGGTGGCCGCGTACAGCGCGGCCGGCATCGACGGCCTGGTGGTCACTCGATGCGACGAGACGTCGCACATGGGGGCGGTTGCCGGCGTGGCCATGGAGGCCTCGATCGGCGTGGCCTTCACGACGCACTCGGACCAGGTGAGCGAGGCAGCGACGCCCGGCGACAACCTGGCGCTGGCCGCAGCCGTGGTGCGCGCCACCTGGGAGGCCTCGGCGAACACCGAGGCCGCCGAGGCCGCGCCTGCCAAGAAGCGCAGCGCTCCGCGCCGTCGCCTGGCTCGAGTGGGATAGGCCCAGCACGTGACGGGGTACGTCGACCTGCAGCCCGGCACGCGGATCAAGGTGTCGCCGCCCGGTGACCCCATGGGCGCGGCCTTCGACACGACAGTGCGTTCGGTGCTGCCGAGCATGCTGCGCCTCGACATGCCTCGGCGCGATGCCGAGGTGCTGGACGTCAGCCCCGGCGACCACCTGACCATGTTCACCACGGTGCACGGCCGTGTGTACCGCTTCGCCGTGGACGTGCGCATGGCGGAGGTGGACACGGAGTCCTTCGTGATCGACACGCCTCGAGAGGCGGAGCGCACGGAGCGCCGGCAGTTCTACCGGCTGGTGACGCGCATCAACCCGCGCCTCGCCACCCGTCTGGACGACGGCGGCAACGAGGTACAGCGCCTGCAGATCGTGATCCTGGACCTCTCGGGGGGTGGCGCGCTCCTCCAATGCCGCGAGTTCGTGCCCGCCGGCAGCCGCCTGCGCCTCGTCTTCGAACTGGAGGGCGACCCGCTGGAGATGGACATTGCCGCGCTGGTGCTCAGCACCGGACGCCCCTCCACCAACGCGCAGCACTATCGCCTGCACTGCCAGTTCCTGGAGCCGAACCAGTCCGAGATCGAACGGCTGGTCCGCTACGTCTACCGCCAGCAGGCGGAACTGCGCCGTCGAGGGGTGATCTGATGCTGATCCTCCGCGCCGGCCTCTACCTCGCCGTGCTCGTGGCCCTGTACGTGACATGGGCGTCGCGAGGCGCGGGCTACCCGATCGAGGTGGCCGCACTGCGCGGTCTGATCGCGTTCATGGCGGTGACCTTTGTCGCCTACCTGGCGGAACTGGTGGTGATCACCGCCCCGGTCCCGGAGCGCGCACGGGGCGCCCGAGGGCAGACCGACGATGACGGCGCCCTCGATGAGGGCGATGACGACGAGGCCGGCGCGGACGAGCCGGCCACCCTGCCCGCGGTGCGGGCCGAGCGAGAGATCGCCGCCGACCAGCGTCGTGCGGCTTAGTTGAGGACATAGTCCGTGGCTGACGAACGACGACCCACGCGCCGGAAGGGCAAGCTCTCCCTCGTCGAGGCGGACGCCCTGCAACGCAGCAACCAGGCGTTGTGGGAGCGCTACTTCCACGAGCGGGACCCGCAGGTGCGGGAGCAGTTGATCCTGCAGTACGCGCCGCTGGTGAAGTACGTGATGGGCCGGCTGGCCATCTCCCTGCCGGCGATCCTGGACTACGAGGACGTCCTCTCCTTCGGCACCATCGGCCTGATCGAGGCGGTGGAGCGGTTCGACCACCAGAAGGGCGTGAAGTTCGAGACGTACGCGATCTCCCGGATCCGCGGGGCGATCATCGATGCCCTGCGCTCGCTGGACCGGCTGCCGCGTTCCGTCCGCCAGAAGGCGCGCGAGGCGAACGAGGCGATCCTGCGCCTGACGAACGAGCTCGGCAGGGAACCCACGGACGAGGAGGTGGCTCAGGCGCTGAACGTGGACCCGTAGGCGTACCGAAAGACGCAGATCGAGTCCTCCTGGATCACCGTCTCGCTGGACAACCTGGGCGCCATGGACGGCGAGGAGGACTCCGGCGGGCCCATGTCCGTGGCCGATCCGGACGGCGAGGACTTCTCCCTGGACCTGGAG
>CAYTRA010000135.1:0-7010 GCA_964439675.1 uncultured Dehalococcoidaceae bacterium | reverse complement strand
CGACTTCGTGTGGGTGTTCGAGGGCTGGGACGCCCTCCGCGCCCGCGAGGTGGAGGACGTGGACGTCCGCACGGTGAAGTTCGTGGACTGGCTGGACTGCATCCCGGACTGGTACACGCCGATCTTCATCACCTCCGAGGACATGGTCGCCGACAACCCGGACCTCGTCGGCGCCTTCATGGAGGCGACCGCCCGCGGCTACGAGGCAGCCATCGAGGACTCCTCCGCGGCGGCCGACGCGCTCCTGGCCGCGGCTCCCGAGTTGGACGAGACGCTGGTCCGCGCGGCCACGGAGTACCACGCGCCGCAGTTCGTCGGCGAAGGCCCCTGGGGCTCGCAGGACGGGGAGGTCTGGCGGGAGTTCGAGGAGTTCCTCCGCACGGCCGGCCTCCTGGAGACTGAGGTCGACGTGACCGAGGCCTTCACCAACGAGTTCATCGCCGGGGCGCCGTAGCCCCGGCAGGGATGGTGTGACGTGACAGCCACTGACGCCCTCGCCCGCGCGCTGGAAGCCTCGCCCCCGGCCGCCGCGCCCGCGCGCGAAGACCGAGGCGAGCCCGCGGCGATCTCGCACGCCATCGACGTGCGCGGCGTCTCGCTGACGTACCACGGCGAGACGCAGGTGCAGGCGCTGGCGGACGTGGACCTCGCGGTGCGCGAGGGGCAGTTCGTGAGCCTCGTCGGGCCCAGCGGGTGCGGGAAGAGCACGCTGCTGCGCGCCCTGGCCGGCCTCGTGTCGCCGGACGCCGGCACGCTTAGGGTGGACGGACAGGATGCGAACGGGCGCCCTGGCCTCGCGGCGTTCGTGCCGCAGCGCGACCTGCTGCTGCCGTGGCGGCGGACGTTGGCCAACGCCGCGCTGGGCGCCGAACTCTCGGGCGTGCCGAAGGCGCAGGCCCGGGAGCAGGCGCGCGCCCTCCTGGCCCGCTTCGACCTCGAGGGCTTCGAGCGCGCGTGGCCGGCGCAACTCTCGGGCGGCATGCGCCAGCGCCTGGCGCTGCTGCGCACGTTCCTCGTCCCCCGGCGGGTGCTCCTGCTGGACGAGCCGTTCGGTGCGCTGGACGCCCTCACGCGCCGCGACATGCAGGACTGGCTCCAGCAAGTCTGGGTGGCAGACCAGCGCACGGTCCTGCTGGTCACGCACGACGTGGACGAGGCGCTCGTGCTCTCGGACGTGGTGTTCGTGATGTCCGACCGGCCAGGCCACATCGTGGCCCGCATCGACGTCGACCTGCCGAGGCCTCGCGACCTCGCGAGCACGACCGCGCCGGAGTTCGCGGCGCTGAAGGCGGACGTGCTCCGCAGCCTCGCCGCCGGCCGCAGCCGCTCCTAGGGGACTACGCGGCCGGCCGCAGCCGGTCGATCACCGAGCGCAGTGACGCCAGGTCGCCCTCCAGCGTCTCGGCCGCCCTCGCGAGCAGCGCCTCGGCGCGGTCGGCGGTGGGAGCGCCTCCGGCGCCCGTGTCGGGCACGCCCGCCTCGTCTCGGAGGGCGCGTCGCGCAGCCTCGATCAGGAGGCCGGTGGCCACCAGGTCTTGGAGAAGCCCATCGCGCAATTCGTATGCGAGATAGGTGGTGTCCGTATACATGCCTCGCCTCCCCGGTCAGGTGGAGGTGCCGCTGGGAGCGGGTCTCCTACCAGTAGAACGTCTGACAGATTGATTCGCCCCGATGCCGGCTAGGGGTTTTCCCCCATCTTTTCCGGGCGATCTCGATCTTTATGTCACGCGAAGTGCTTCCCCTCGCGGTGGATTCCAGTAATGTCCGGAGACGAGAGGGAGCGGACTCAGGCGAGACCAGCGCGTCGCCTGCGGACCGGCAACTCTGGTGGGCTCGGAACGTCGGCGTGGCTTCGGGTGAGGACGCACCCGGGCCGGGGCGGCGCAGTTCCGCGTACCCCAGGAGCCGGCGAAAGGCGCACGCCGATGGATCCCCTGGCCGGGATACTCACCTTGCCAATCGAGGACGCCGCGCTCATCCGAGCGCTCGCCTCCTGCGTCAGCGACTCGCGCGCAGGTCTTCTCTACGCCGACGAGCAGGATGACGGGGACGCGCTCGCCGCCGCACTGGACGAGGTGAGCGATCGCCTCGGCATCCCCATCCGTCGCGAGTGGCTCGGAGCGGGGCGCGACGTGCTGGCCTGGCTACGCGCGGACGACGAGCGGCTGCGCGTACAGCCAGACCTCGCCATCGTCGGCGTCGTCCTCTAGGCCGTCGGCCGGCCCTCGAAGAGCCGGCGTCCATCCGTCAGCCTCAGGCGCCGACGCGCTTCCACAGCAGCGCCCGCTTGCTGTCGTCCTCCCAGGACGACCGGACCTTGATGCCCACCTCTTTCGAGGCCTGCCGTAGCAGCCGCTTCGTGGCCGCCGGGTCGTCGTCCTTGTCGAGTTCGATTCGTCCGGCCTGGGCGCCCTTAATGGCGTCCACATAGGGGCGGCGCTTCAGGGCGTTGGCGCGTCCGCGCCCCAGTACTACCTGGTTTGGGTCGAGTCTCTGGAACCGCGGCATGAATGAATCCTTTTGCGGTGGTAATCGTCCTGTTTCGAATCCTAGCAGCGCCCCATGCCGCCGTCAGGTTGTGAGCGTTTCGATTCCGTGTCGAAATCGTGTGAAGTGGCGGTCACGGAGGGCCTCACGCGGCGGCACTCCGTACCCATCCGGTGCCACCGCAGGAACGAGTGAAGTCGCGGCTGTTCCCCCGGAAACAGCGCCAGTAGAACGGGCCAGCCGCTTCCCCGTCTTCTGCGCAATCATCGCTACTTCACCACCCGGAAGCGTCCGCTGTCGCTCCGCCCGAAGACCTCCGGGAAGGGGCCTTCTTCCGCGTGGGCAGGGGCAACGAAGAAGTCGCCCGGGGTGGTCGCACGCGCGTAATACACGTACTCGTGCACCCCTCGAGGCAGGTCCGTGGCGAACATCGTGAACCGGTCGTCACGCACGTTCGTCTCGTCCCAGGGCGACCAGTACCAGCGGTACCACGGCGCGAAGGCGCCCTCCGGCGCGTCCTCGCCCAGCACCGCCTGCTGCCGGTCCTCCTCCAGTTGCCGCCGCACGTCCTCCGGCACCACCGCCAGCTGCGAGTCGATGGCTTCGAGGCCGGCCGGGAGGAAGTCCTGCACGGACACGAACTTGCGGTCCGCGTCCGCCACCACGGTCACCTTCACCCGCACGACCTCCCCGAGGCGTGCCTGGCTGACCGGCGTCTCCGGGTCGGACAGCAGCGAGTACTCGTGCGCCACGGAGAGCCCTCGACTGAGCGCCTCCACCTCGGACGCCGGGGTGACGTAGCGCAGGTTGAGGACGTAGTACATGCGCCCGGTCGTCTTCTCGCGCTCGAACGACAGGCGGTGCACCTCGCCTCGGGACACCGAGGCCAGGGCCAGCGTGTCCTCCGCCGTGTTCGCCCCGCTCGCGACGAGGCGTCCCGAGAGCGTGTCCTCGCCGTCCAGGCTCACGCGGAAGTCGAACTCGCCCGTGCGCTCACCGGTCAGATCGGCGTACACGCCCAGGCCGCGTATGGCCTGCGCGCGCTCCGCCATCGCCTGCCACTGCTCGGTGTTGCGCGCGGCCACCAGCCACCGCGCCGTCTCCTCGATCAGCGGGTGCTCCGGGTCGGCCGCGACCAGCGCCTGCATGACCAGCGAGGTCATCGACACGTTCGTCTCGATCGAACCGAAGATCGGCGCGTCCTCCCAGTGGTTCCCGTTCGCGCTCGGAATGACCGAGGCGTTCAGGTCGGACATCAGCCCACGCACCACGGGGTCGTCCGCCTCCTCGCCGGCGTCGAGCAACCCGAGGATCAGGTACGCCCGCCCCCACGAGGTGAGCAGTTCGCGGTCCTGCTCGTACACCGCCCGCATCGAGTTCAGGTAGGCGTCCCGCCCGGTCGCCTGCTGCATCGCGTAGAGGAAGAACGCCCGCTCGTTGGGGTTCGGCGGCCGCTCCACGTCGAACGTGCGCCGCGACTGCAGGTCCAGGAACGTCGCGCCTCGACGCCACGAGGTGTTGGGCGGCTCCCAGCCCGCGCGCTCCGCATCACCCAGGGCCATGAGCACCCACGCCGTCACGGTCGGATTGGACCGCGTGCAGCCCGCACACCAGCCCCACCCGCCGTCCGCCCGCTGGAAGGCCATCAACTTCCCGAGGTCGCCCGTGAGACCCTCGAGGACGGCGTCGCCCTCGAGGCCCTCGGCACGCCTCGCGGCGATGGTGGCGATCACGCGGCTCGCGACGCGCATCGATCCCTCGTGCACGATCGGAGCCAGGGCAGGGAGTTCGCTCTGGAGCGCCCCCACGATCGAGGCCTGGACCTTCACTTCCAGCGAGCCGTTGTCCGTGATCGCGTACGGTGGGAGGTACAGCGCCTCCAGCGCGCTCTCGTCCACCACCACGCCGCCTGTGGCCGTGGTCTCTGGTGTCACGTCCAGGTGCACCGGGAACGAGACCTCCGCGCCGTCCTCCAGCCCCTCGACCCCGCCGGAGACGACCGCGCTGAACGCGACCGTGGCCGTGCCGGTGCTGGTGGCCGTGGCCGGCCACTCGAACTCCCCGGACTGGCCGGGCTCCACGGTCAGCGTCTGCGCCTCGTCGCCCCCCAGTTCGAGGCCATCCGCCGTGATGGAGACGGCGATCTCCTGCGCCTGGTCCGTGGCGTTGCGCACCAGCGTGCGCAGCGTGAGGGCATCCCCCACCCGCGCGAACCGAGGCAGCGCCGGCCGCACCAGGATCGGCTTGGTCGAGAGCAACTCGTGCGTCGCCTCGCCCACCAGCGTGTCGCCGCTCACGGCCCGCGCCTGGGTGCGCCACGTCGTGAGGTTGTCCGGCAGGGCCACCTCCACGCTGGCGCGGCCCGAGGCGTCAGTCGTGACGAAGGCCTCCCAGAACGCCGTGTTGCGGAACTCGCTGCGGAACGCCTCCTCGTCAGCGCCGCCGCCCTTGCCGCCCGCCTCGGGCTCCGGGATGGCGTCGTTGCTGCGGTCCACCGAGACGGCGGGTGAGCCGCCGGTCTGCACCGCGAGACCCCGCTGGAACCAGAAGGCCTGCAGGCCGGTCTGGTCCACCAGGTCGGACAGCGACAGCACGGCCGCGTCCACCATCACCACGGACAGTTCCGCCTGCACGGGCCGCCCCGCCCAGTCCGTCACCGTGATGTCGTACCGGACGGTCTCGCCCGGCTCCGCCTGCTCCACGCTGGGCTGTAGGTCCACGTTCAACGTGCGCGTCTCGGTGGACACCGGCAGTTCCACGTAGCCCACGTGGTATCGAGGCACCGGGTCCTCCGCCGTGGGCGGGCGGTACAGCACCACGCTCACGAACACATTCGGCACGAACCGGTCCTCGATGGGGATCGAGAGCGTCTCGCTATTCGTCTCGAAGACGCGCACTTCGCGGTCAAGGATGTTGCCGCGCTCGATGGTCACCAGGGCGCGGGCGCCCTCGAACGGGGCGGGCACCAGCACCTGCGCGGTATCGCCCACCTCGTAGGACTCTTGGTCCGCCACGAGTTCGATGATGCTGTCGTTGCGCACGCGCCACGGCGCGTACCCGCCCCCGCTCACCCACAGGTACGTCGACGACCTCGAGGTCAGCCCCGCCGCGTCCGTGGTGCTCGCGACGATGCGCACCATGCCCGCGCTCGCCGGCGTGAACGCGACACGTCCGAGGCCGTCCGCCCCGGTGGTCACCTGGAGCGTCTGGAGCAACGTGTCGCGCGGCTCGGAGCGGTAGCGGCGAGCGCCGCTCGCCGTCTCCTCCTTCACCGTGATCCACTCGCGCTCGTAGACCTCGACGGTCACAGGCCGCGAGGCCACCGGCACGCCCTTCGTGTCCACGGTCGCGATCAGGACGTCGGCCGGGCTGCCCGCCTGTGTCACGTACTCGCTGGTGTCCACGCCCGCGTACACCGAGGCCGGGTGCACCAGCACGCTCGCCGAGCCGCCGATGCCCTGCCCGCTCTGGTCGATGACCGTCGCGCTCACCTCGAACCGCGTCGTCGACTCGCCGGCGCGCAGCGCCGCCGGCACCGAGACACGAGCGATGCCCCGGCCGTCCGTGGTCGCCTCGCCCGTGGCGCGCAGCGGCTCCTCGAAGATCGAGGTGCCGTAGTAGTCGTAGTCGGAGAAGGAGTAGCCCGGGTAGTCCGGGAAGGACACGCCGGCCGGCGAGGCGTACGCGGACCACGTGACGTCCGCGCCTTCCAGCGGCCCGCCGAAGAAGAACGAGGCCTCCACGTCCACCTCGACGTTGCCGCCGTTCAGGACGTCCGTGTCCGCGGGCGTGGCCTCCACGCGGAACTCTGGCGTGCGGAACTCGGCCACCTGGAATGCGACGTTGGTGACCCAGTTCTCCCAGTCCGGTCCGCGCTTCTCGCGGATCGAGACGTTGTAGAACCCGGTCGGCGCGTCCTCCGGGATCTCGAACTGGCCCGCGAACGTCCCGAAGTCGGTCGTGACCACGGGCTCGCGCAGCACCTCCTGGCCCTGCGCGTCCTGGATCACCAGCGTCAGCGAGGTCTCCCCCGCCGGCGGCAGCCGGTAACTGGCGTCGTCGTCCAGCCGGACGACCGTCTTGAAGAAGGCCGTCTCGCCGGACCGATAGATAGGGCGGTCCGTGTAGACGTGCGCCACCATCTCCTGGTCCCAGTAGGACGTGGGCACGCCGGCGATCCACGGCTCGGCGCCGTGCTGCCAGTTGGTGTGCGTCACACCGAACCGACCGCCGCCGTCCACCACCGCCGAGTACGTCCGCGAGGCATTGAGGTTCTCGCTCGGCCGCGGCACCTCGACGGACGCGAGCCCGGAAGCGTCCGTGGTCACCACCTGGTCCGGGACGCCGAGGCCGTCAACGCGCACCTGTACGCCGCTCAGGGGCTCGCCGGTCGCGTGGTCCAGCGCCCAGACGAGCAGTTCGTCGAACGACAGTTTGGTGACGAGCTCGGTGTCCGTGACGGCGAGGAACAGCCCGGCGTTCCAAGCGCCGCCCGGCGTCCGCAGGTAGTAGTACCCCTCCGC
>CAYTRA010000134.1:0-7026 GCA_964439675.1 uncultured Dehalococcoidaceae bacterium | reverse complement strand
ATTCCGACCGAAGCGGAGGTCAACCTCCGCCACCTGGGGAGCGCCGGCCTGTTCGCGGTCCTGCAGTTGCTGCAGAACCTCCTCGAACGCCTGCACCTTGAACTCGTAGTTGGACGAGTCGCCAAACACCGCATCCGGGCCGTCTTCGGCAATGACGGTCAGGCCGCGATCTCGCTTGAAGATGAACCCCGTGGGTTCCAGTCCCGCCTGCTGGAAGACGCGGTCCTCCAGTAAGCGCGCCACCAGGTGGACCGTGTCCGGGTCCGCTACCTGGCCGCCGGCCAGGTCCTGGGGGCTCGCCACGTCGATGATGGTGGGCGCGCCCTCCGGCGCCGGGCGGGCAGCCTGGAGCACATTGCCATCGGCGTCGATCACGTAGACCTGCCCGGCGGCCTGCCAGTAGCCCCACGCCTGGTGCTCCTGCACCGTGATGCTCACGCCGTGCGGCCAGTCGCGCGTCACCGAGGCGTCCTTGACCGCCGGGAGCGCCTCCAGCGCCTGCTCCGCCCGGCCGAGGTCCAGCGTGAGCATGGACTCCCCACCCAGGTCGGAGGCGACGGCCACGGTGTGCGGGTCCACCACCTGTGCGCCCGTGATGTCGATCTGCTGCACTCGCAGCGTGTCGCCCGTGACGAGCCACGCGGCGCCGTACAGCACCCCGCACACCGAGGTGACGCCGAACGTGGCGATGCCGATCCGTCGCCACGGGACACGCCACTCGCGCTTCGGCTTCGGGCGCTCCACGCGGCGCACGGCGAAGCGCGTCTCGCTCGTGACCCTCGAGGCGTTCGAGGGGCCGCGACGCACCACGCCGGAGCGGCCTCGATAGGCGCGGGGGCGAGTGCCGGGCAGGCGCAGGTTGCGGAACGGGTTAGCCACGGCGAGCCTCCCCGAACCGCTCGAAGGCGAAGTCCACCAGCCGCGAGATCAACTCGCGGTAGGAGACGCCGGCCTCCTGCCAGAGGCGGGGGTACATGGAGATCGGGGTGAAGCCCGGGAGGGTGTTCACCTCGATGCACTTCACGCCGCCGTCCGGCTCCACGAAGAAGTCCACGCGCGAGAGGCCGGAGCACTCCAGCGCCTTGAAGGCGCGCACGGCGTACTCCTGCACCCGCTCGGCCGTGGCCTGGTCCACCCGCGCCGGCACGATGAGTGCCGCCGAGTCGTCCAGGTACTTCGCAGCGTAGTCGTAGAACTCCGTGCTCGGCTCGATCTCGCCCAGGGGCGAGGGCTGCGGGTCGCGGTGGCCCAGCACCGCGCACTCCACCTCCTGGCCCTGCAGGCCAGCCTCGATGAGCACCTTGCGGTCGAACTTCGTCGCTTCCGCCAGCGCGCCGCCCAGGTCCTCCCGGGAGCGCACCTTGCCCACGCCCACGGAGGAGCCGCCGTTCGCCGGCTTCACGAAGCACGGGTAGCCCAGCACGCCCTCCACGTAGTCGAAGGCATCCGAGGGCGGATCCAGCGCCTCGTCGTCTCGCAGGACCAGGTACGGGGCCTGCGGGATGTCATGCGCCGCGAACATCGCGCGCATCAATTCCTTGTCCATGCCGATGGCGCTGGCGGCGACTCCGGGCCCCACGTAGGGCAGGTCGGCCATCTCCAGCAGGCCCTGCATGGTGCCGTCTTCGCCGAACGTGCCGTGGACGATGGGGAAGACCACGTCCGCCTGCCGCAGCGCGCCCAGCACGTCCGGGTATGCAAAGGCGCCGCCGCCCACCTCGTCGCCCATGTCCCGCCGGTCGCCGGCCTCCACCCGCTCGAGGCGTGCCCGAGTCTCCTCCGGCGTCAGCCAGGCGCCCCGCTTGGTAATCGCGACCGGGACCACCTCGAAGCGCTCTGGGTCCGCTTCGCGCATGACGCCGCGGGCGGAGGTCACGGAGACCTCGTGCTCCGCGGAGCGACCGCCGAAGATGACGGCCAGCCGCTGGCGGGTGACGACGGTCACGCCTCACCCCCCAGCCGTTCGAGGACCATAGGCCCCAGTTCCGTCACGTCCCCCGCGCCGATGGTGAACAGCACGTCACCGCCGGCCAGGTCCCCTGCCAGCCGCTCCGCCGCCTCCTCGAAGGAGTCGAGGTAGACGACGTCCGGCCCGATCTCCTGCGCCAGCGCGCGCGCGTCCATGCCGCGGTCGGCGGTCTCGCGCGCCTCGTAGGTGCGCAGGACGTACAGGACGTCCAGCGTCTCGAAGCAGGTGCGGAAGTCTTCCAGCAGGTACTGGCTGCGGGTGTAGGTGTGCGGCTGGAAGCAGCCCACCAGGCGGCGGCCCGGGAAACGGGTGCGGGCGGCGGACAGCGTGGCGCGGATCTCCGTGGGGTGGTGGGCGTAGTCGTCCACCACCGTGACCATGCCGCCGTTCGCCTCCGCGTCACCCAGCACCTCGAAGCGGCGGCGGGCGCCCAGGAAGTCGGCGGCGGCGGCCGCCGCGCGGTGGAAGTCCACCCCGGCGCGCATGGTGGCCGCCAGGGCCGCGAGGGCGTTCAGGACGTTGTGCCGGCCCGGCACGGAGAGCGACATGCGCCCCAGTTCCTGCCCGTCCAGGTGCACCAGGAAGTCCATGCCGCCGCGGTCGTTGCCGCGCACGCGCGTGGCGCGCCACTCCACGTCCGCCGCATCGATGCCGTACCGCTCCACGCGGGCGCCGTCGGCCTCGCGGGTCTCCGCGAGCGAGGCGGCCCACGGATTGTCGGCGCAGACGATGAGCGTGCCGTCCTCGCTGACGCGGCGCGTGAAGTCCAGGAACGTCTCGCGGAGGCGTTCCTCCGTGCCGTAGTAGTCCAGGTGGTCGGCCTCGATGTTGGTGACCACGGCGATGCGCGGCTCGTACTGGAGGAAGGCCGCGGCGTATTCGTCCGCCTCGATCACCGCGAGGGCCCCCGCGCCGTCCTTCGCGTTCGCGTCGTCCAGGTCGCGCACGTCCCCGCCGATGAGCACCAGCGGGTCGAGCCCGCCCTTCACGGCCATGACGGCGGCCATCGAGGACGTCGTCGTCTTGCCGTGCGTCCCCGCCACCGCGAGCACCTCGCGGCCGGCGAGGAGGCGCTGGACCATCTGCGCGCGCGAGATCACGGGGATGCCGCGCGCGGCGGCTTCCACCAGTTCCGGGTTGTCGTCCTTGGCCGCGGCCGTGGTCACCACCAGTTCAGCGCGCCCCACGTTGGAGGCCGCGTGTCCCTGGTAGACCCGTCCGCCCAGCGCCTCGATGCGTCGGGTGTGCTCCGAGAGCGCGAGGTCAGAGCCGGTCACGTCGTGCCCGCGCTGGAGCAGGATCTGGCCGATGGCGGACATGTGGATGCCGCCTGCGCCCACCAGGTGCACACGCTTCGGGATGCCGTTGCCGTTCCGGCGCTTCTCACGAGGCTTGAGGCCGATCACGCGGCGGCCTCCTTCGTCGCCAGGTCGCGCACCAGCGCGGCCAGCCGCTCGGCGGCGTCGGGCCGGGCCATCGCGCGCATCGCCAGCGCCATCCCCTCGCGTCGAGGCGTGTCGCGCAGCAGATCCAGCACGAGGCCGGGCAGTTCGCCGATGCGCGCCTCCGGCAGGTGCACGGCGCCGCCGCGACTCGCGAGGTAGTCCGCGTTCACGGCCTGGTCCGAGTACGTCCCCGGCACCACCACGGCCGGTAGCCCCATCGCCGCGAGTTCGCCGAGCGTGCTGGCGCCGGCCCGCATGACCGCGAGGTCAGACGCGGCCATGGCCTGCGCCATCTGCTCCGTGTAGCCCACCAGGTGGTAGCGCTCGCGCTGCACCTCGGTGAGCGTCGCGCGCCGCGCTCCGAGGGCGTCGACGTGGGCCGGCCCGCAGACGTGAACCACCTGCGCGACGTCCAGCCATCGAGGCAGGGCGTCCGACACGGCTTCGTTGATCGCACGCGCACCCTGCGAGCCGCCCGCGACCAGCACCACCGGCAGCGCCGGGTCCAGTGCAAAGACTCGCCGGCCGTCCTCGCGGGTCGCCTCGGTGAACTGGGCACGCAGGGGATAGCCGGTGACCATCGTGCGCCCCGCCGGCAGCGCCTCCACGGCCGAGTCGACGGCGCAAGCCACGGCGGTGGCGTACCTCGCGAGGAACTTCACGGCCCAGCCCGGGTGGGCGTCCGGCAGGAAGACCACCAGCGGCACGCCGGCCTGCTTCGCCGCGCGGCCAATCGGCGCGGCGGCGTAGCCGCCCGTCGCGAAGAGCACACTGGGCCGGTCCTGCGTCAGCATGCGACGCGCCTCGCGCGTGCCCTGCCACAGCCGCAGCAGCCCGCGCGCGACCAGCCACGGCTTGCGCACGCGCAGTTGCGCGGCGGGGATGCTTCGGAAGGGGATGCCCGCCGCCTCGGCGAGCCGGCGCTCCACCCCCCTGGCCGTGCCGTAGTAGACGAGGTCCACGTCACCCTGGGCGCGCAGACGCTCCGCCACCGCCAGCGCGGGGTACACGTGCCCACCCGTGCCGCCACCGGCCAGCGCGACTCTCATCGCACACCTCCGGTGTTCGGTGCACGCCTCGGCGGCGGCACGTCGCGTACATCGCGCATCGGGACGGCGCCTCGGACTTCCGCTGGCTCCTCGATGCGGCCGATGGCGGAGTAGCGGCTGACACCCAGCAGGATGCCCATCGCGGCGTAGAGGGCCAGCAGCGACGTGCCGCCGTAGGAGACGAAGGGCAGCGGGATGCCGGTGAGCGGCATGAGCCGCAGCACTCCGCCCACGTTGATCAGCATCTGGAAGGCGATCCAGGCGAAGATGCCCATGGCGATGAGCGATCCAAAGACGTTGTCCGCGCGCCGCGCGATCACGAAGATGCGCACCAGCAGCAGCAGGAAGAGCGCCATCACCACGCTCACGCCGATGTAGCCGAGTTCCTCGCCCAGGATCGCCAGCACACCGTCCGTGTGCGAGCCGGGGACGAAGCCGAACTTCTGGCGCGAGACGCCCAGCCCGAGGCCCGTGAACCCGCCGGACCCGAAGGCCACCAGCAACTGGATCGCGTGGAACCCTACGCCCGTCGGGTCGGACTCGGCGTCCAGGAAGGCCGTGATGCGGTCCATGCGGTAGCCGCCCGCCAGGATGAGCACCACGAGCATGAAGAGGCCGGTGGCCACCAGCACGCCGACGTGGAACAGCCGAGCGCCAGCGACGAAGAACAGCGTCCCCGTGATCGCCGCGATCATGACCGCCGTGCCGATGTCCGGCTGCAGGATCACCAGGGCGCCCACCACGCCGACCATGCCCACGAACGGCAGGACACCCAGCGCCACGTCATGCAGGATGTCGCCCTTCGCCGCGAGCCACGCCGCGAGGTAGATGAGCACCGCCAGCTTCGCGAACTCCGAGGGCTGGAGCGGCGGCAGCGGCCCGATGGCGATCCAGGACTGCGCGCCGTTCTGCGTCACGCCCAGGCCCGGCACCAGCACCAGCGCCAACCCAATGAGCGCGCCCAGCATCAGCAGCGGGCTCAGCCGGCGCAGGAAGTGGTAGTCGAAGCGCATCACCGCCAGCATCAGCAGGATGCCGCCCACCATGAACATGCCCTGGCGCTTCACGAAGTAGTTCGGGTCGTCGTAGTCCGCCGCACCGAGGGTGTACGAGGACGAGTACACCGCGATTAGCCCGATCACGGAGAGCACCAGGACGGCGGTCAGCACGAGGTAGTCCGGTGCGTGCGCGCGCGGCTTGCTCTGCGTACGCGGTGTCGAGGAGCGACGGAAGCTCACGGCCGCCCCCCGATCTCGGTCACGGCGTCGCGGAAGGCCTGCCCGCGCACCTCGAAGTTGCGGAACTGGTCGAAGGAGGTAGCGGCGGGCGAGAAGAGGACCACGTCGCCCTCGCGGGCAAGGTCTGCGGCAGCGGATACCGCCTCCGAGACTGTCTCGACGCGCGCGATCGGCAGTTCGCGGTCGCCGGCGGCGTCGCGCACAGCCTGCGCGTAGAGGTCGCCCGACTCGCCGAAGCAGACCACGGCGCGACAGCGGCGCGCGGCCTCCTCCGCCATCTCGCGCATGGGCAACTGCTTGTCGCGCCCGCCCAGCAGCAGCACCACCGGCTCCGAGTACGAACGGAGGCCGGCCAGCGTGCGCTCCGGCGCCGTGGCGATGGAGTCGTTCACGTACTGGACGCCTCGGACGGTAGCCACCGGCTCCAGGCGGTGGGGGACGCCGGTGAAGGCGCGCGCGGTGGAGGCGGCAGAGGCGGCCGAGACGCCGATCTGCGCTCCCACGGCCACCGCGGCCAGCAGGTTCTCCACGTTGTGTTCGCCGCGCAGCGCCACCTCCTCGCGCCGGACGACCTCCACGGTCTCGCCGTCCAGCACGCGCCACACCGCGCCGTCCCGCAGGACCGCCCCGTCGCCGGGGATCTCGCCGCGCATCGAGGTGCGCGTCACGCGGCCGGGGGCCATCTCCGCGAACTCGCGAGTCACCTCGTTGTCGTGGTTCAGCACCGCGATGTCGTCCGGCGCCTGGAAGTCGATGATGCGCCGCTTCAGAGCGACGTAGTCCGGCCAGGAGAAGCGGTCCAGGTGGTTCGGCGTCACGTTCGTCACGCAGGCCACGTGCGGCGAGACGTCCACGCGCTCCAGTTGCGTGTGGGACATCTCCACCACCACGCGCGTGTCCGCCTGCACCTCCGGCAGCAGCGCCAGCAGGCCCACGCCGATGTTGCCGCCCACTACGTGCGGCAGGCCCTGGTCCTCCAGCATGGAGGCGACCAGGGCAGTGGTGGTGGTCTTGCCCGCGGAGCCGGTGATGCCGGTCACGGGGGCAGGGCAGCGGTCCAGGAAGAGGCCGAGCATGGTGGAGATGGGCACGCCGGAGGCCAGGGCCGCGGCCACGGCCGGGTTGTCGTTCGGGACGCCCTGAGAGACGAAGACCATGTCCGCCCCGGTCGCATCCTCCGCGCGGTTCGCGCCCAGCGAGAGCCGGACGTCGTACCCCTCGATCGCTGCGAGCGCCTCCGCGAGTTCGTCCCGGGTGCGGCGGTCGGAGACGGTCACGTGGGCGCCCTCGGCCGCCAGGAAGCGGACGAGGTCGATGCCCTCGAT
>CAYTRA010000133.1:0-7056 GCA_964439675.1 uncultured Dehalococcoidaceae bacterium | reverse complement strand
CCCGGCGAGCATTCGGAGCAGGCTGGCCCCTCCGAGGATCACCGTCGGATAGATCACCAGCAGGATCCCTGCCAGGCGACGTGACTCTCGACTCATCCAAACACCTCCCGTCGGGCGCAGGGTGCCACCCGACGGGAGGGTAGGGGGTTCAGCACGCGTGTAATGCGGCCGAGGGTTGTCAGGCTTCCGGAATGGCGGTGTCCATCACGCCCACGACGTTGCCGGCGGGGTCGCGGATGAGCGCGTAACTCACCATGCCCGGCACGTCCGTCTGGCCCTGGACCACCTCCGCGCCGTTCTGCTTCGCCTTCTCGAGGTAGTCAGAGAGCCCGTCCACCTCGATGAAGATGGTGGTGGTGGCGCCTCGGTCGGAGGCGTCCACGGCGCCGCCGATGCCGGGCTCACCGTCGGCCTTCTCCACCATGCCGTAGTCGTTGGGGAGGTTCGGGGTGAACTTCCAGTCGAAGGTCTTGGCGTAGAAGTCCTGGAGGGCCTTCTTTTCGGCTTCGGGCGCGGTGATCTCAAACCAGGCGACCGGGTTCATGTAGCGTCTCCTCTACTGGCGGTGCGGGTGGGATGCTGCTTGCCGCGGCGCCGAGGATACGCCCGCACGCGCTCGCTCCCGGTAACGATTTGGCATCACGAGGCTGAAGGAGGCTGCCATGGATCTGCAACTCGCCGGCAAGCGCGCACTGGTCACCGGTGGCAGCCGGGGCATTGGCAAGGCCATCGCCCGCGCCCTGGCGGAGGAGGGCGTCGACGTCGCCATCCTCGCCCGCGGCCGCGAGGCGCTGGACGCGACGGCCGAGGAGATCGGGGAGGCCACCGGCCGCAACGTGGTCGCCGTCTCCGCTGACACGGGCGAAGACGCCTCGGTCCACACGGCCGTGCACCAGGTCGTCGCGGCGCTGGGTGGGGTGGACATCCTCGTGAACTGCGCGGCGCAACCTGCCGGGCTGGGGGCGCGCCCGCCCCGGGCGGAGGAGGTCAGCGCGGAGGAGCACCTGAACCCGGAGATCAACGTGAAGGTGATGGGCTACCTGCGCTGCGCCCAGGCCGTGATCCCCTACATGAAGGGCGAAGGCTGGGGCCGCATCATCAACGTGTCCGGCCTGGCCGCCCGCCAGTCCGGCTCCATCGTCGGTTCCATCCGCAACGTGGCCGTGGCCGCTCTGACCAAGAACCTCGCGGACGAACTCGGCCCCTTCGGCATCACCTGCACCACGGTCCACCCCGGCCTCACCCGCACCGAGGCCACTCCCGGCGTCCTCCAGGCCCGCGCCGAAGCCACCGGACGCAGCATCGAGGAGGTGGAGCGGCAGATGGCGGAGACCAACACCGTCCGCCGCCTCATCGACGCCGAGGACATCGCCTACGTCGTCACCATGCTCGCGTCCCCCCGCTCCATCGCGGTCACCGGCGATACCATCGCCGCCGGAGGTGGCGTCCCTCGGGCGATCTACTACTAGACGCGCTAGCCTCACTCTCATGTGGCCGAAGACCGAGGCGCAGGCACACTTGCTCGCCACCGCGGAGCGGCTCGCCGCTGGCTTCGCGGCCACGGCGCCACTCCACGACCGCGAGGGTTCCTTCCCCCACGAGCACTTCCAGGCGATGCGCGAGGCCGGCTACCTGGCCGCCGCCGTTCCCGAGGAGTACGGCGGGCAGGGGCACGGCCTGGACGACCTGGTGCTGGCGCAGATGGCCCTCGGCCGCGGGGATGGCTCCACCGCGCTCTCGGTGGGCATGCACCACATGGTCATCGGCACGGAGGCGGCGTCGAGGCGGTGGCCGGACGCTCTCCGCGACCGCGTCTTTCGTGAGGTCGTCGAACGCGGCGCGCTGGTCAACAACATCGCGGCCGAGCCGGAGATGGGGTCGCCTCGCGGCGGCGGGCGACCGGCGACGACACTCACGCCGGACGGTCGAGGCGGCTGGCTCCTGGCCGGACGCAAGACGTTCTCCACGCTCTCGCCGGCCCTCACCTACGCGATCGTCTTCGCCGCCGTCGAGGACGGCACAGGCGACACCGCCCGCGTGCTCGTGCGCTGCGATGCGGCGGGGGTGCGCATCGAGGAGACGTGGGACTCGATGGCCATGCGCGCCACGGGCTCGCACGACCTCCTCTTCGAGGGCGTCCCGATCGCGGAGGCGGACATCATCCAGCGACGCCGCCCGAAGGAACCGCTGCCCGAGGGCCGTCCGGAGGCGTGGTTCCCGCTGCTGGTGGCCGCGGCGAACCTCGGCGTGGCATACGCCGCGCGCGACTACGCCGTCCGCTTCGCGCAGGAGCGCCAGCCCACCGGGGCGCCGGCGCCCATCGCGAAGATCCCTCACGTCCGCGAGCAGGTCGCGCGCATGGAGGCTTCCCTCACGGCCGCGCGCACCATGCTCCTGGCAGCAGCTGAGGACTTCGAGGCCCACCCCGAACGCGACCGCGACCTGGCGGTCCAGATCCCGATCGCCAAGCGTCTCGCCACGGAGTCTGCCGTCGAGGTGACCGACCTCGCGCTCCGCATCGTCGGAGGCGTGGGCCTCCAGCGCTCGCAACCCCTGGAACGCTACTTCCGCGACGTGCGTAGCGGCCTGGTGAACCCACCGATCGAGGCGCGTGCGCTGGAGCAGATCGCAGCGCACGTCCTCGACCGTCCGGTGGAGTGAACAGGTCCCGCCTGCTCCTCTGACCCCCTCGTCGCTCGCAGGGGAGTGAGCGTGGCGGCCTCTGATTCATCAGAACAAATGTTTCACGTGAAACATCCCCGAGCGTGAAACATGGGGTGTGAAACACGAGTGCTCGGCCGCCGCTCGCCCTCCTGCTTCCGCTACACCTCGACCTCCGCGGGCGCGGGGTCCTCGCGGCCCTCGTGGCCTGCGCGTTCGGCGAGGGGCTTCGTGCGCACGAACCCCATCGCCGGCACCGCGACCGCGGCGCCGAGGGCCAGTGCAGCGCGAGTCCCCCAGCCTCCGGCGATCGTGGCGAACACGGGGCCGCTCGCCACCTGGCCGATCGAGTCGCCCTGGCCCACGGCCGAGAGCACCGTCGCCCTGGTGGCCGGATCCAGCCCGCGGTTCACCCAGGCCATGCGGAACGGGTACTCCACCGTCCTCGCAAGGCCCACCGAGAGCACGAGTGCGACCGCCACCCAGAACGGCGTGACCAGCGCGAAGGCGAATACGGTCGCCGCGATGAGGCCGTAGAGGATGCCCAGCAGGCGCGCCGCCGAAGCCCTCGACCCGTCACGGTTGAGCCAGCGGCCCAGGCGGATCAGCGGTACGCCGCCGGCCTGGGTGGCCAGCTGGATGCCACCGAAGAGGATGACCTCGTCCACGCCTCCGGGGAGGCCGAGTTCCTCGATCAGGCGGTAGCCCCACAGGCGGTCGAACGCCTCGCTCGAGAAGCCGATGAGGAAGGCGACGGCGAGGGCTGCGCGCACCATCGGCCGGCCGCTGGCGACGGAGAGGCCCTCGCGGGCCGTCCCGACCATCGCGCGGAACGAGCCGCGCTCCTCGCGCGGGGCGGGCTTCCACCCGTCCTCGGTCATCGTCATCGCCAGGGGGATGGCCATCAGCGCGTACCCCGCGCCACCGATCATGAACGGCGCACTGTGGCTCCAGAAGCCGAGGCCGATCGCGGCCAGCGTTCCGGCCACGCCGGCGGCCAGCCGCCATTGCGCCATGCGCGGGTAGAGGAGCGCTGCCTCGTCCTCCCCCACCTCGTCGGCGAGCCAGGCCTCCTGCGCGCCGCTGATGAACGTGAAGCCCACGCCCAGGACCAGTTGCCCCGCCAGGATGCCCTCGAACGAGGGGAACAGGCCCATGATCAGCGGCGACAGGCCCATCATTACCGTCCCCAGCAGGACGGAGAGCCGACGGCTGAACGAGTCGGCGACGATGCCGGTGGGCACCTCGCACAGGAACGTACTGCCCTCCAGCACCGTGCCCACGATCACCAGTTCGAACGGGGACAGGTTCGCATCGCGCACCACGTACAGGGCGTAGAGCGCGAAGGCCATCGAGTTGAAGAAGCCGCCCACCACGGCGCGCGCCAGTACGAGGCGTGCCGCCCGGACGGGCCGGCCCGGCAGCAGCGTTGGCCGCCGGTGGTACCAGGATGAGTGTGACAAGGAGTTCCCTCGCTACGGTCTGCTCGTAGCCGCGGGCGCGCTCACGCTCGCCGGCGGCTACGCCGGTCGCACCTCACCCACCGCGCGAGGTCGGACGACTGTCCGGTTACGCGCGCAGGGCCGAGGCGGTGACGATGGTGCTCAGCAGTGCCTTCACGAGGCCTCCATCCATCCGTCCGCTCGGGATGCGCGCAGTCTCGCGGCCGGAACTCCGTCCGTCAACCGGAAGCACGGCCCTCTCCCCCTTCTGCCTCCGACCCCCTCCCCCGTTAGGGGGGAGGGTTGGGGTGGGGGGTCGATCCTCGACCTGCTCGTCGTCCGCACTCCTACCTGAATGCCTGTCCCCAGACTCCGTGAACGTTTCCCGGCCGCGCGGTGTATCACTCACAGGTGACTGGTGAGCGTCCCTCCGCCGATGCGCGCGACGGCGAGGACATCCGGGCGGCACTCGAGGGCGACCTCGAGGCATATGGCCGGATCGTCGAGCGCTATCAGCACGTGGCCCTTCGGGCTGCGTGGCTGGTGGTGCGCGACGAGGCGACGGCGCAGGACGTGTGCCAGGAGGCGTTCCTGCGGGCGCACCGACACCTCGCCCGCTTCCGCCTCGATGCCGCGTTCCGCCCGTGGCTCCTGGCCATCGTCACCAACGTCGCCAGGAACACGGTGCGGGCGGAGGGACGCCGAGGCGGCATGTGGTCGCGCTTCGCGCGCACGGTCCGCCTCCAACAATCGGGCCCGGAGCGCGCCCTGGAACGCGCCGAGGGGAGGGACGCGCTCCTGGAGGCGATCGCATCGCTGCCTCGCGAGGACCAGGAGGTCATCCACCTGCGCTACTTCCTCGAACTCCCGGAGGCGGAGGTCGCCGCGGTGGTCGGCATCCCGACGGGCACGGCGAAGTCCCGCCTGAACCGCGCCCGCCGGCACCTGCGCGAGGTCATCGAGGCCCGCTACCCGGACCTCGCGCCGGGCGTGCTGGCGACGGAGGACATCGATGCCTGAACTCGACGACCGCCGCCTGGACGCGCTGCTCCGCGAGGCCGCGAGGAACGTCGACTACCCGGAGCCGCGCGGCATGCGCACGCGCGTCCTCGCGGCCCTCGCGAGCGACGGGTCGCCCGGGCGCACGCAGTCCCGCCGGGCCTGGCGGCCCGCTGCTGCTGCGGTTGCTCTCGTCGCCGCGGTTCTGCTGGCAACGGTGGTCGCGCTCCCCGGGACGAGGACGGCCGTGGGGGAGTTCTTCGGCATCGTGCCGGGGCAGCGGATCGAACTCGTGACCGCAACGCCATCCGGGACGCCGTCGCCCACGCCCACGCCCTCACCCACGTTCGCCCTCGCGGATGTCGCGCAGCGCGTGACGCTCACGCAGGCGGAGGCGCTGCTGCTGTACCCGCTCGCCATCCCAGAGGGCGCGGGCGAGCCGGAGGAGATCTGGGCGATCCGGTGGGGCGGGCAGGCGCTCATCGTGATGTCGTTCGCGGACCTGGACCTGTGGCAGACGCGCGGTGGAGGCTACTTCGGCAAGAGCCTGCCGGAGGACATCGCGCTTCAGCAGGTCCTCGTGGACGGGCGCCCCGCGTGGTGGATCGCCGACGTCGACCACCTCACGTCGTTCCACGACGCCGAGGGCAATGAGGTGCTCGGTTCGCGTCGGACGGTGGACCGGAACGCCCTCATCTGGCAGGGCGAGGCGACCTACTACCGCATCGAGACCGAACTCCCGCTCGAAGAGGCAGTCGCCATCGCTGAGTCGCTCCCGTGAACGTTCCGCCTCCCGTCGGTGTACCGGGAGTGAGTCCCACCGAGACCAGGAGGCGAAACAATGACGGCTGCGAGACTGCTCAGAACAACGCTGGTCCGCTCAACGCTGGCGGTGCTCATCGTCACCGCGGCTGCTCTCGCGGCCACGAGTCCCGCGCAGGCGGGCGGCGGTGGCTGCCACGGGTCGAGGACCACCGGCAGCGGCGACACGGTCGACCTCGAGGCGAACTGCTTCGGCCCGACGGTGCTGCACGTGGAGCCCGGCACCACGGTGACGTGGACGAACCAGGACAACGTCGTGCACACCGTCACCGGCGCAGGGGGCATCTTCGGTAGCACGCAGCTGCTGAAGGACGACACGTTCTCGCAGACGTTCGACGAATCCGGCGTCTTCCCCTACGTCTGCGTCGTGCACCCGACCATGCTCGGCGCCGTCGTCGTCGGCGACGCCGCCTCGACCGGGACGCCCGCGGCCATCGAGGGCAATGCCGCCAGCGAGGGCGCCTCGACCGGTGCGGTTGCGCCGGCGGTGCTCCTTGGGCTGGGCGGCCTGGTCGTCGGCGCGGCCGGCGTGTCCGTTGGCCCTCGGCTGCTGCGGCGGGACTGAGGCGCCGGCAGCCCACCAGCGTTGCTCGCACGCCGACCCCTCGAGGGCCATGGCGGCGCAGCACGCTGCGCCCCTACAAGCAGGGAGGGGTCGGTAGCCCTCGATACACCTCGAGCGCGTGGAGTCCCGGCCCGTCCGCCCTTCGACAGGCTCAGGACGAACGGGTGTGTGGCCTCCCCGACCACCCGCGCTCGGGGGTGAGGATGGGCGGCGCCGCCATCGCCCCTACCCCCTAGGGAGGCCGAGGCCGCGCGTGGCGATGATGTTGCGCTGGATCTCGCTGGTGCCGGCGGCGATGGTGACGGACACCGTGGACATATACAGCCGCGCGTACTCGCCGGCGAGGGGGGCGTGCTTCGAGCCGGGGCGCAGGGCGCCGTACAGGCCGAGCATGTTGATGCCTCGACGGGCGTTCCGTTGCTGCAGTTCGCTGCCGAACATCTTGGACATGGACGACTCCTGGTTCGGCACCAGGCCGCGGTCCTGCATCCACGTCACGCGGTAGCCGAGGTAGCGCGCCACCTCCACCTCGATGGCCGTCTCCGTCAGGGCGAGGCGGCTCGTGGC